>JAPKBK010000129.1 GCA_028823435.1 Flavobacteriales bacterium | reverse complement strand
CTTGCACATTACCCCATTCTGGCCCTAAGAATGGTGGGACCTCAGTAATTAACTCACCGCTTTGGTCGATTGCAACTGACAACTCAACGGGCTGCCAACTGTTCGGGTCAACAATCCCTCCAGTACCTGGGTTTTCTGGAAAAATATTTGGGTTATTTGCTGTATAACAGAGGTTTGCAAAATCATCAACCTCATTAGAACCATCTTGCAACCCAAATGCAATTATTTGTTCCGCAATGTAATTTCCAAGAGCAGCAGGGCCATCATTCAAATAATCTGTTGATACAATTAAAGTGTCAAGCCCCTGATGTGCCATCTGTAGACTGATATTTTCCATCGTCGACTCCGATTGGGGAGAATTAATATATCTATGCTTGATCAGTCTATAAACGCCATAACTCATTGCAACCTCCTGAGCCATCATCCTATCCATGGAATTCGACGGAATGTTTGGGGCGAAATTTTCGAAATCGAATACAATCGCAAAGTCTCCAACCGTATTGCCTAAAAAATAGTGCTTTGAAGATGTCGTATCGTATGCAGCCCAACAGTCATACATAATAGCGCTGGAATGCATGAGGTTTCGCGCGTGAAGGGTGGGTCTTGCAAAGTCGTTTCTAATCGCTTCTAAAACCTGTTCATTCCACTCAATGGCGATGTGATCTGTTTGGGCAAAGCTCAAAGAAAAACACGTGATCGATAAAAGAAAGGAAGATAAAAAAAGCTTAAACATCGGGGTGTCTCTTGTGTTTATTCGTGTCAGTAAATATAATGAAAATAAGATGATATATGTTTCACACATAATTCGCATCTTCATCTCACCTCTGAATGTATATTTATAATGTTACTTTTACCCTGACTGGAATCCCCAATCTAATTCCAAATGCTATCTAAAAAATCTCAATATGCATTTCGCGCATTGACCACTCTTGCGCGACATCAAGGCAAGGGTCCTCTACCAATCAGCAAAATCGTGAAGGAACACCCTATGAGCGTGAAGTTTCTTGAAACGATATTGTTAGAATTACGAAAGAATGATATTCTTGGCAGTAGAAAGGGAAAAGGAGGTGGATATTTCCTTCTAAGGCCTCCTGAGAAAATCAGTTTGGCACAAATCATACGAATCCTCGATGGCCCCATAGCCCCCTTAAAATGTGTCTCCTTAAATTTCTATGAGCGTTGTGAGGATTGCAATGAAGTCTCATGCGGGTTGAATAAACTTATGGCAGAGGTGAGAGACGCTAAACTTAAAGTGCTCGTAAACAGGACTCTGAGAGAGTTAATTTAAAATTTCAGATTAACATTCTCTTAACCCTATAGATTATGTAGGATTAAGCTATCTTTGCAGACTATGACTACTCAATCTGTTCCATTCAACCTGCACTCGGATCCTGTTTTAGCGCTGACTGAACTTTGTGATCTTCACCCGCAAGGAATTGTCTTCACAACATCTCTAGGACTTGAAGACCAAATCTTAACTGACATCATTTGCAGAAACAAACTGCCTGTCAGGATTGTCACTCTGGATACTGGAAGATTATTCCCAGAAACATATGCGCTCATTGACAAAACACGCGCCAGATACAATGTGAAAATCGAGAGCTTTTTTCCAGATACTGCAAGCCTGGAGGAACTCGTCAATGGGCAAGGGATGAATGCAATATTTAAGTCCGTTAAATCCCGTAAAAACTGCTGCGGTGTGAGGAAAGTGCAACCCCTTCTAAGATCATTGGAGGGCGCTAAGGTTTGGGTGACAGGGCTGAGAGCAGAACAATCAGAGAACAGAAACAATCTTCCCAGAATTGAACTGGATTCGCTTTCGGGGCGACTGAAATTCAACCCACTTCTCACTTGGTCAGATTCTGATTTAGAAAACTACATCGAAAAAAACAACGTCCCCATCAACACGCTCCACAAAAAGGGATTCCCTTCCATTGGCTGTGAACCTTGCACAAGGGCAGTTAAAGACGGCGAACATCCCAGATCAGGAAGATGGTGGTGGGAAAAATCGTCCCAAGAGTGCGGACTGCACAAAGGCTAATCCCTACTTTTGGTGCATGAATAAACTGCACCTTTTATTTTCAGTCTTCTTTATTTGCGTTGTTGTGTCATGTAGTAATGACAAAGATTGTGTCAAAGAAACACCTCGCTCGGTCACAATCGTCCTGTCCAAACAAAACAGTTCATCCTCATATCGTACTTTTCTTGAGAACATCGATAGCACAATTACAATCAATTGGATCAACGCTTACGAGACGCCCCTTTCACAATTAACTGTAGATCTTGAAAATGCGGATGGCATCCTATTGACGGGTGGAGTAGACATCCACCCCGGATTGTATGGCAATGCTTTTGACACGATACGGTGTGGCACGATAGACATCAAAAGGGATGAAATCGAAACCACACTTTTAGACTACGCTTTAGAAAGCGGAACGCCCTGCCTTGGAGTTTGTCGAGGCCTTCAATTTATGAATGTTTACATGGGAGGCAGCCTCCACCCCCACCTCCCAGATACACTAAGCGATATTCACAGGGGAAAGGATGGGAATTCTACAGAACATGAAATTTACGTCACACAGAAACTTGGCGCATTAGATATAAAGCCTGGAAACAAATCTGCAACTGTAAGCCACCATCACCAAGGCATTTCACGTCTCGCAGACAACTTGGAGGCGTGGGCGATTGCTCCTGATGGATTAACCGAAGGAATAAGACATGCTGACACAACACATTATCCTTTTTTCATAGGTGTACAGTGGCATCCTGAAAGAAGTGACCCCTCAGGCTCACTCGCGACCCCTATCGGCGCAGGGTTTTTAAAGGCTGTGTTAAATGAAACACACATCAAAAACACCCATGACACCTCAGCAACATCAACCCCTGTGAGGGATTCTTCTTCCACACATGTCATCATGATTGATCAAGTTGTATCTAAAAAAATAGATATACAGATGCATTAGTCAGACACATTGATCTGCGATAGGAAAATACACAGGAACACAGACGCAACCAAAATCAAACAGTTTACGTCATAATCTCAATAGAGATATGAGAAATTGGGCCTTGAGAGAAGTGAAACTCAGGACACTTTGGAATACTGTCAGAGTTTAATTTTATAAGTGGTATTGAATGAAACGAGTAATGAAGACGATCTTAAGTTATACCGCAATTACATTGACCTTATGGGGTCTCTCTTTAAGTTGTTTGGGCCAAACCGATCGAACGATAGGGATCTTTACAAACGCCACAGAGTCCTTTAACGGGTATACATTATTTGCACCTGTTTCTAACGAAACCACCTATTTAATAGACAATTGTGGGTATGAAATAAACAGCTGGGAAAGCACACACAAAGCTGGAATGATGGCATACCTTCTTGAAGACGGATGTATCATGAGGTCTGGAAAAACTGAGACTAAAATCTTCCTAGGTGGTGGAATTGGTGGAGTCATTGAGAAGTTTAGTTGGAGTGGCGAATTGCTCTGGACTTTCACAATGGCAAATGACAGCATCCATCTGCATCACGACATAGAGATTTTGCCCAATGGAAATGTGCTCGCAATTGCGTGGAAAATGAATAGCGCAGAAGACGCAGTCTCAAAAGGAAGAGATCCGAATAAAACAGGACTCAATGTATGGAGTACCTTGATCGTAGAAATAGAACCTTCATATCCAGAAGGAGGACATATCGTATGGAGTTGGGACGCTTGGGATCATTTGGTACAAGACTTTGACCCAAGTCTACCCTACTTTGGGAGTCCCCGAGATTTTCCCGGGAGAATAGATGTGAATTATGAAGCCGAGGGAGGAACGTCTTATTCGGCAAAGGACTGGCTTCATGCAAACTCTATAGACTACAATTCTTTGACCAATGAAATAATGATCAGTGTGAGGGGATTTAGTGAGCTTTGGATTATTGACAGAGAATCATCATCAGATATAAAATATCGTTGGGGGAATCCGAGGGCATACGGAAGAGGAACGGAAGAAGATCAGGTGCTATTTCAACAGCATAATTGTCATTGGATTGAACCTGGAAATCCTGGAGAAGGACATGTTTTAATTTACAACAATGGAAACAATAGACCCGAAGGATATTATAGCTCTGTCGAAGAAGTAAAACTCCCACTTGTAGTGGATGGAGAATACCCAATCAGTGCGGTCACGCCCTATGGGCCTGAGGATTCAGAATGGCGTTATCCTGAAACTTTGGACAGTGAATTCTTTTCTCAAAATGTGAGCGGCGCACAAAGACTTCCAAATGGAAACACGCTGATCTGCGAAGGCGCGAGCGGCCATTTATTTGAGATCAATGACGTGGATGAAATTGTTTGGGATTATATCAATCCTGTGAGCATATGGGGCGCTATTGAACAAACGACAAGTGCCTTTGGGAATTCTGTATTTCAAGCGCAGCGATATGCGCCAAACTTTGCCGCATTTATAGGTCGAAACCTTACACCGATAGGGGAGATTGAACTAAATCCACTCCCGAGCATGTGCGACATCACTTATGCACCTACGTGCCCAGGGGACATGAACCATGACTACATGATTACAGTGCAGGACCTCACACTCGCCTTGAGTGCTTATGCTTGCACAAACTGTACTTCAGATATTGACGGAGATGCGTCTTTCGGAATATCTGACTTATTGATACTCCTTTCAGCCTTTGGCACATCTTGTTAAACCCTTTAAATACAGGATTGTAACCATACAAGCTGAGGGAGATCAATATTTATATAAAAACTGAGATTATAGTTGGATATCGAAAAAGACGGACTACCTTTGGCCTCCGCTTCAGCGCTAGGGTTTATGACCTGGCACATGGCTGAATCGGAACCTCATCGCGGGGTGGAGCAGTTGGTAGCTCGTCGGGCTCATAACCCGAAGGTCGTAGGTTCAAGTCCTACCCCCGCTACTAAGAAAAAGAAAGAGTCAGCGCAAGCTGGCTCTTTTGCATTTAAGACAATCTACAAGCCCCGCTTGAATGATTTGATGAGATGTGAAAGAGCAGAATCTGAAGGAACCTCTTTCTTTTTAATTGGTTAGGCACTCATCTCAGGAACTCAAGGCATGGATGTTCGCTGTGTAATTGTCTTATAAACGTGTTCAAAGCCAGGTCGCTTTTCATTGTAGTAGTGCTTTAATACTACAAATCAACAACTCATATCCGTGATCTATTTGAGTTGTGGTTTTTAACCCGATAATCCTATTATTTGAAGGTTATGGAGCCTTGATAATTGAGTAAATTGCAGCACTAACAAAACGCATGCCATGACACAGGACTATATTATAATTGGTGGAGGCTCTGCAGGCTCGGTACTTA
>JAPKBK010000128.1 GCA_028823435.1 Flavobacteriales bacterium | reverse complement strand
ATGGATACCTTATAGTTACAGTGAAGGATGTAACTTCGCATTTTTATGAAAAAAGCGGCAATATATTATGTTTGACAACTTACAAGAACGATTTGAAAGAGCCTTTAAGGTTCTGAAGGGACACGGGCAGATAACAGAAGTTAACGTTGGTGAGACATTAAAAGAAGTTAGAAAAGCACTGCTTGATGCTGATGTTGACTATAAAACTGCCAAGGACTTTATTAAGAAAATCAAGGAGAAGGCTTTGGGACAGAAGGTCTTAACAGCCCTAAAACCTGGTCAACTACTCATAAAAATAACGCAAGAGGAACTCACCGAGCTTATGGGAAAGGCTGCCGCCCCGTTTGAGCTGAAGTCGAAACCGACCGTTGTTTTACTTGCGGGTCTTCAAGGCGCAGGTAAGACCACCCATGCAGGAAAACTAGCAAAATATATAAAAGACAAGGGCAAAAAATCCCTCTTGGTTGCGTGTGATGTCTACAGACCGGCAGCCGTAGATCAGCTGATTGTCGTAGGAGAATCTGTGGGCGTTGAAGTGTACAGTGAACCAGGCGTGGTGGATGCATTGGGAATCGCTGAACGTGGAATCGCCTATGCGAAGAAGGAAGGGTTCGGCGCAGTAATCGTCGATACTGCGGGTAGACTCGCAGTAGACAACGACATGATGGACGAGATCGAGGCCATCAGCAATTCGATTAAACCTGATGAAACATTGTTTGTCGTTGACGCAATGACGGGACAAGATGCCGTTCAGACCGCCAAGGCCTTTAATGACAAAATCGATTTCAGCGGCGTCATCCTCACCAAGCTAGACGGAGATGCACGTGGAGGTGCGGCACTTTCGATATTCAGCATTGTCGGCAAACCGATTAAATTCGTCGGTGTGGGAGAGAAAATGGATGCCCTCGAGATCTTCCACCCAAATCGTATGGCGGAGCGTATACTAGGTATGGGTGATGTGGTTACCCTTGTCGAAAGAGCTCAGAAGGTCGTAGATGAAAAAGAGGCGAAGCGCATCGAGGATAAGATTCGCAAGAATAAATTTGACTTGGAAGACTTTTTAGGTCAAATTCAGCAAATTCGCAAAATGGGAAACGTCAAGGATCTTTTAGGAATGATGCCCGGTATGGGGAAAGCACTTAAAAATGTAGATATCGACGACAATGCCTTTGATCAAGTAGAAGCAATTATAAGATCGATGACACCAGGAGAAAGACTTGCCCCTAAGAGTTTAGACTTGAGCAGAAAAAAGAGAATTGCAAGAGGGAGCGGGACACAGGTTGAAGAGGTGAATAAACTCTTAAAACAATTTGAAGACATGAAGAAAGTCATGGGGATGATGAACAAAGGGGGCGGAAAAGGACGAATTCCGATGCCGGGAATGCGAAGAGGAAGATGAACATTTTAGATGGCAAAGCAACATCCATAGCGTTGCAAGAAGAAATCGCAGCCGAGGTGACGAAGGTGATCGCAGCCGGTGGAAAAAGACCGCATTTGGCTGCAGTACTTATAGGTATGGACCCAGCGAGTCGAGCTTACGTGGGACACAAGGTAAAAGCGTGTGCAAAAGCTGGGTTTGAGAGCTCGACGATTGAGAGAGGCAAAGAGATCAGCCAATCCGAACTGTTAGAAATTGTCAAGGAATTAAACAACGACACGTCTGTGGATGGGTTTATTGTTCAACTGCCCCTCCCCGACCACATCGATGCCACAGAGATCATCGAAGCAATCGATCCGAGAAAAGATGTAGATGGCTTCCATCCTGTGAATGTTGGGAAAATGTCATTGGGACTTCCCACTTTTTTACCGGCAACTCCAGCTGGGATTATGACCTTACTTCAAAGACACGGCATCGTTACTGAAGGCATGCATGCTGTCATCATCGGACGAAGTGACATTGTGGGCAACCCAATGTCTTCCTTGCTTTCAAGAAACTCTGAACCAGGGAATTGTACTGTAACCCAATGTCACAGCAGGACTGTAGATTTAAAGTCACATACCCTGAAAGCCGATATATTAATCGCAGCAATTGGGAAACCTCACTTTATAACGTCCGATATGGTCAAGGAAGGTGCAATCGTCATTGATGTCGGAATCAATAGGATTTCTGATGAAACACGAAAATCTGGCAGTCGATTAACAGGAGATGTAGATTATGACAATGTTGCTCAGAAATGCAGTTGGATTACTCCCGTACCTGGTGGTGTAGGCCCGATGACCATCGCCTCACTGCTCGAAAACACATTGCAAGCTTCACTTCAAAACGCAGATGGAATCTCTTGAAAAAGATGCCGTTTGGATGGCGAGAGCCATTGAGCTTGCCGAGCTAGGAAGCGCTTATGCCCTTCCTAATCCCATGGTGGGATGTGTCATCGTTCTCGATGAGGTCGTCATTGCTGAGGGGTTTCATGAACAATTTGGAGGCGCACATGCTGAGGTGAATGCGTTTGCTCAAATCCCTGACTATACCCGGGGACAACTTCAAAGCGCCACAGCCTATATCAATCTTGAACCCTGTAACACTTTCGGAAAAACCCCACCCTGTGTGGATTTGCTGCTCTCAAGAAATATCGGAAGGGTCGTTTGTGCGATGCAAGACCCCAATCCCAACGTGTTTGGAAAGGGATTTGAACGGTTGAGGGTGGCAGGGATAGAGGTTGTGGTGGGCGTTCTCGAAAAACAAGCCCGCACTTTGAATCGGAAATTCATCGCGCTACAGGACAGTCTTTTCACACGTCCGTATGTCACCCTGAAATGGGCACAAAGCTCAGATGGCTATATCGATCCCGAGATAAATGCCCAGAAAGGAAGGGGCTCATTCCCCATAACCTCTAAGCAAACTCAAAAGATTGTTCATCAATTAAGGGCAAATAACAAAGCAATTCTTGTCGGTCGAAATACCGTGGAAATTGACAATCCTTCGCTGTCGGTGAGACATGCTGAAGGCAACAATCCCACGCGATTGATCATAGACCCGCTACTTGAGCTTGATTATTCAGCCTTGAACATGACCCGAGAACAAGGAGAAACATGGGTGATCTGTAAGGAAGAGGGACATCGAGGGAAACGAGACATAGAGAACGTCAAAGTGTTACCTTGGCTCAACCTCGATACTGAGGAATGGCTCGAAAAGTTGAGGAATGAGGGGGTTCACAGCATCCTCGTCGAAGGAGGCGCAGCAACCCTCCAGAGATTCCTCGATTCTGACTGTTATGACGATATCGAGATTTTCATCAGTGATAAAAATTTAAACACTGGCTTACAAGCACCTAAACTTCCACATACAACACGTGGAAAGTTTACGGAAATGCGTGTTGGAGAAGATCTAAGGAAACAATATATTAGAGAATGCTAAACATTATTTTTTGCATCCTCTGTACAGGCGGTGTATTCCTCACCTTCAGAGCTTTTGAGCAGTGGGGAGTGAATCGTTATTATGCGATCGTCATCAATTACGGAGTCGCCTCAACACTCGGATGGACACTCTCTGGCGGACTACCTATGATGAAAACCGCCAGCGACATGCCGTGGTTCTATTTAACGATGGCCATGGGTTTGGGATTTTTGTTTTTATTCAACTTAATGGCCAAATGCACTGCTGAATTAGGTGTTGCCGTCTCTTCAATCGCATCAAAACTCAGCTTGGTGATTCCCGTGGCCATTTTTTTAATCATTGACCCAACGGATATTCTTACAACAAAAAAGCTCATTGCCCTTTCTTTGGCCCTCGTTGCAATATTGATCAGCTCTTTAGGAGATGACTCAAAACATCACAGTCATTCCAAATGGGCATTCCTGTTGCCGATCATCATCTTTGTCGGAAGTGGCGCCATAGACCTTGTATTTGCCTGGTTCAGCAATCCCATACATATCCCTACGACAGAACACGCGATGGCTTTCACGTCAGTCCCTTTTACCACAGCCTTTGTTGTGGGCTCTGTCATCGTACTTTTCAAAAAGAACACCTCCCTCCCATCAAGAAACGATCTGCTTGCAGGTTTACTGCTTGGGGTGATCAACTTCGGCTCTCTGTTCTTCTTAATAGGCGCTTACAGCACTCCTGGCATCGATAAATCAGTTCTTATCCCTGGGGTAAATTTGGGCGTTGTCATCTTCAGCACTTTGGCTGCTGTCGCCATATACAAAGACAGACCAAGTAAAATCACTTGGTCTGGCTTAGCAATAGGTTGTATGAGCATCGCAATCCTTATGCTCTCATAAAATAAGTTTACGCTCCGCTTTCCTACGCTCCGCGTTCCTACTCTCCGTTTTCCTTTAGGAGTTCGTCATTCTGACGTGAACGTTGCATGGGATTGTCCCCTTGAGCGCCGTAACGACTGTACCCATTGCCTTGTTGTTTGAAGATTTCAAATCGAGTCGGCTCAGGACGAGGAGGCCAGCTGTTGTTAGAGAGATCACAGTCTGCTGTTTCTAAATATGGATCAAGTACGATTCTTACCGCCGGTCTGTCTGTGCCAAATATTTTTGTGACGGTAGGCTCGCTCATTAACCAAATCTCAGCGGGGATGCGACGGACTTCCTTTTCGCCATCCTCATATTCGAATTCTATAATTAATGGCATGACCAAACCTCCGACATTACGAAAGGTCACTTCGTAGAAATTTTTCCCGCTTGAAAGAAGTGCAATTTGATCTTCCGAGAGACCGTCAAGCATCTCTCTGTATTCCACTCTGTCTAATTCCAGAACTTCAAACTTGCCAGTTGTGGTGTAGTAATCATTTAAAGTAGGGTCCGCTTCAAGATATGTTTCAGGCGTATCGATTGCATCTCTTTGGGACGAGATGTCAGAAGGCGCATTGTCTGAAGCAGATTGATTAAAAGCAGCTTCAGTATCGGGGTTCTGAGTGTCTATTTGCATCCATTTCACATTGTCAAGGGCAATATCAACATGGTCATTTGTATAGAACCATCCTCTCCAGAACCAATCTAAATCGACGCCAGAGGCATCCTCCATTGAACGGAAGAAATCCGCAGGAGTAGGATGTTTAAACGCCCAACGCCTGCTGTATTCCTTAAACGCATAATCAAACAAATCACGCCCCATGACTGTTTCCCTAAGAATATTGAGTGCTGTGCATGGCTTACCATACGCATTTGGCCCAAACTGATAAATGGACTCTGAGTTCGTCATAATCGGAGAGATACGCTTTTTATCACCTCCCATATAAGATGTAATGTCACGCGCACTGCCTCGACGTGAGGGGTAATCTCTGTCAAATTCCTGCTCGGCGAGATACTGCACGAACGTGTTCAAGCCCTCATCCATCCAAGTCCACTGTCGTTCGTCAGAATTGATGATCATCGGGAAGAAATTGTGTCCCACTTC
>JAPKBK010000127.1 GCA_028823435.1 Flavobacteriales bacterium | reverse complement strand
CTTCAAGATTCCCACCCTCTTCAAACATGGCTTCAAGCCCTACAACCGCGTAATATCCAAATCCCACTGATGTTAAATTGCTCGTTGCGCCCATAAATTGGTTGCCGTTAAAGAACGTAATCAAATCATAGGAGTTGTTTTCAATCATGATAAAGTTTTCCTTTATTTGAATCGCTGTCGCAGACCCTCCAAACTCAAAAGTCCAGGCCGCTTCGTCAATAATGTACGCAGAAGTTCGGTATCCCAATGAACTGATCATCCTTCGCTCTTTGCCGAAAATCCCATAGACACGGATATCATCACTTCCCTGCCCACCCCCTGGCAGCATGTCTGTCTCTAGGGTCCAAGGTCCCGCTGCATTTAAGTTGACAGCATCAATGCTCATCACGAGCGCACTCTCAGGATTCCAGAAATAAAGAAGCTTCAAACCCATCATTAAACCTGGGTCATAAGGCATAAGCAACGGTGAAGAATCATAGGGTATCCAAAAATTACCACCTCCAAGGTTGAGTAAATTGTTGATTTGGTCTTCCGTATTCCCAAGAAAAAGTCTGTCCTCAATGGTGTAAAGGGAGGCTTGATTGTCACCTAATTCGTACCACCCCGCACCATTGTAAAATTGACTTGAATTAGGATGAGCGCGATATACGCCCAAGTTTATACCATATTCTAAACCCTGTCTTCGTGGGACGTAAAAATCATCATCATCATCCCAATTTTGGCTCAACAGTGTGACAGGCATAAAAGCCAAAAAAGCCATCGCGAAAATGAAGGAAGTTTTAAAATTCATAATTGCAAGATACAACGTTGGATATTTCGTGCCTAGTTTTGACAAATGGATTTGAGGATACTCCCCTTGCTGTTAATTTTAGGTTGTGGTGTGAACGCTCCTTCTGAAGAAGAAAGACATACAACTGGTGAACGTGACGCAGAAGAAAAGGCCGTAGATCCAGAGCTTGAAGCACGCGTAAGGGCAATGCTTGGCCTTGATTTCCCGACACTTGACAATGAAAATGCAGTGGATTTCCTGATTAATTGGGGGATAGAAAACAACCACGATTTTGTCACGATGAATACAAAACACGGCGACATTGTGGTCGAACTATTTGACGACGTGCCACTTCACAAATCAAATTTCCTTTACAAAATTCACAGACAATACTACAGTCCGAGTGAATTCATACGCGTCTTGCCGGATTTCGTAATTCAGGGAGGGAATAGCGAGGAAGAAAAACCGCAACAGATGAGATATCTGATAGGCACACACGCATTGCCACAAGAAATGAATGACAAGTACGTCCATACACGAGGTGCGCTTGCGATGTCTAGATCATATATAAATAACCCGACCAAGGCATCTTCATCCTATGATTTCTATATCGTTACTGGCAGAAAGATCTCTAACAATGAATTAGCGAGTATAGCACTTGAAAAAAACATACGATATACAACGCAACAAAAAAGACGCTACAACGAAATCGGGGGCACACCACATTTGGATGGTGAACATACCGTTTTCGGAAGCGTCATTCAAGGAATGAACGTCGTAGATAAACTCGCGGCGACTCCCACAGACAACAGTGATTGGCCTGTAGAACGCTTAGAAGTAAATATGACTTCACATTCACGTATTGAGTAATTTTTTACATTAGTTTAATGAAATTGACAGTGTTAATTTACCAATGTTCTCTGTTTTTACTACGCACGTAGAGAGGGAGTAAGCGAGAATGTTTCGAATGGAGGATAGTCTCGGGCGCTTGCCTGTGACCTTTAAAGTAATTTGCTTCATGCATTTTAGGTTTAATATTCAACCAAAGAACGCCTAGCTTTTTAAGATATTGTTTCATCGAGACAATTAATATGAGGTGAGTTGAACACCGTTGTCATCTACCAGTTTTTTCAGATTAATAATCGCGTAACGCATCCTTCCTAATGCAGTGTTTATACTGACATTTGTGGTCTCTGCGATTTCTTTAAAGCTGAGGTCTTGATAGATTCTCATTCTCACAACTGACTGCTGTTCAGGTGGAAGAAAATCAATCAGGTTACGAACGTCAGAAAGAATCTGTTCATGCACCAGCTTATCTTCGATGTGTGTCTCTCCAGTATCTAAAATAGAGAAAACATCAAAGTCATCGCGACTGCGCACCATGGGCATCTTTTTATTTCGACGGAAATGATCGATGGCCAAATTATGGGCAATGCGAAGGATCCAAGGAAGAAACTTCCCTTCCTCTACATATTTCCCCTCACGTAAAAGTCCGACTACTTTGATAAAAGTATCTTGGAATAGATCGTTTGCCAAATCAGTATCTCTTACAATAAAATGAATTTTTGTAAAGACTCTTTCTTGGTGACGGGAAAGTAAAATTTCGAAGGCTTGCTCGTCTCCACCGCGATAAGCACGGATTAACTCGCTGTCAGAATAAGATGCACGCATAACTCTACACTTTTAGATCAAAATGGCCAGTTTAACCGGCTTTTGAAGGATTAATTAGAGTAGAAGTGTATCTATACGTTTTTGTTTTTCTGATTTAACTACACTCAAGATACGATTTAATTTCATATTAACAAATCCAAAAGTACCTTTAACGTGTTAAAAAGTATTAAACCGCATTTCATGGAGATCATCATTAGGGGGGCACGCATGCACAATTTGAAAGATGTAGATGTTCGTATTCCTAAGAAAAAACTTACTGTCATCACCGGCCTCAGTGGCTCTGGGAAGAGTTCACTCGCTTTTGATACGCTATATGCAGAAGGCCAAAGACGGTACGTCGAATCCCTCTCCTCATACGCCAGACAATTTCTGGGACGTCTTGACAAACCAGATGTCGATTCAATACAAGGACTCTCCCCAGCCATAGCGATTGAGCAGCGGTCAGCCTCGGGCGGACCTCGAAGTACTGTGGGAACGAGAACTGAAGTTCACGATTATTTACGCATGCTCTATGCGCGAATAGGAAAAACGTACAGTCCCATTTCAGGAGAGCTTGTGAAAAGAGATCGCCCTACAGAAATCATAGATAAAATTTTCGAACTGAAGGACGACCGACGGTTTATGGTGGTCGCTCCAATCCTTGAGAAGGAAGACAGAACACGAGAAAAACACCTCGAGCTTTTACGTCAACAAGGGTTTTCAAGGGTGCTTACAAGTAAAGGGCCTGTCTTAATTGACGAACTCCTTGAAAAAAACCAGGCTGAAGAAGTCAATGAAAGCAGTTTGCAAATTGTCATCGACAGGATGTCGGTGTCAGCTGCAAAAGAAGAGATGTCGCGGTTGGCAGATTCTCTTGAAATCGCCTTCTTTGAAGGAAATGGTGACTGTTCTGTTGTTTTTTCTGAAGAGAACGAAGTGTGGGCATTTAACAATCGATTTGACAGGGACGGTATGACATTTTCTGAGCCTAGCCCAGATTTATTTAGCTTCAACAGTCCCGTAGGCGCATGTCCGACATGTGAGGGATTTGGAAGTACACTTGGAATTGATCCAAACAAAGTGGTTCCAGATGCGTCAAAAAGCATTTACGAAGACGCCATCGCACCATGGCAAAGCGACAGTATGTGGAAGTGGAAGGAGAACTTGATTTTAGGCGCTGAAGAAGCTAACATTAATATTCACACCCCATGGCATGAATTAAGCAACGAAGAGGTCGCAATGGTTTGGTCTGGAACAAAGCACTTTAAAGGAATCAACACGTTCTTTGAGGTTGTTGTAAAAAAGGGATACAAAATTCAATACCGCGTTTTACTCAGTCGTTACAGAGGACGGGCGATTTGTACAGAATGCAATGGCGCACGGATTCGAAAAGAAGCGTCCTATGTGCTGATCGACAAAGTTCCTGTCACCGATATTCTTAATTGGCAAGTAAGCAAGGTTCTTAGGCATATCCAAAACATCAACCTGAGTCAAAACGATGCAATCATCGCCAAACGAATCATTCGCGAGATCACGGAACGACTTGAATGCCTTTGCGACTTAGGGCTGGGGTATCTAACACTCCTGAGGGCGAGCCCCACATTAAGTGGCGGCGAAAGCCAAAGAATAGGCCTAAGCACCTGCCTAGGCAGTTCTCTTGTAGGAAGCACATACGTTCTCGATGAACCCAGCATAGGACTTCACCCCCACGACACAAAACGACTAATCTCCGTGCTTTTCGGTTTAAGAGATCAAGGGAACACCGTCGTTGTTGTTGAGCATGATGAGGATATCATGATCGCTGCAGATCACCTTGTGGACATGGGGCCCATGGCTGGAACGTTCGGTGGTGAAGTTGTGTTTTCTGGCAACCACAAAGAACTTGGGGAATTGCCGGAAGAACATGAATCGTTGACCGCGGCTTACCTCACAAAAAGAATACGCATCGAAGCACCTCCTGAACGACGTGTCCTCAAAGACAAACTGACCATTTTAGGAGCAAGAGCAAACAATCTGAAGGGATTTAACGTCGACATACCTCTGAGGGGTTTGGTCGCAGTGACGGGTGTAAGTGGTTCAGGAAAAAGCACCTTAATCACAGACATTCTTGTGCCTGCATTAAAAGCCAAACTAGAAAACCTATCTCCTTTTAAAGCAGGATTTACCGCGTTAGAAGGTGACATAAACACCATCAGCTCTCTTGAATTTATCAATCAAAACCCCATCGGCAAATCCTCTCGATCTTGCCCTGTAACCTATGTAAAAGCATTCGATGAGATCCGAACGCTTCTAAGCAACACATCCCACGCAAAAGCGAAAGGATTTAAACCCTCACATTTCAGTTTCAATGTCGCTGGAGGCAGATGTGAGGTTTGCGAAGGAGAAGGTGTCATTACGGTCGGCATGCAATTCATGGCAGACCTGAAGCTTAAATGCGAAAGCTGCAGTGGGAAACGCTACAGCGAGGAAGTGCTTGAAGTCACCTGGAATGGCAAAAACATCCACGAAATTCTCAGCATGACTGTGGAGGATGCGATCTTGTTCTTTGCGGAAGACAGAGGAAGTCAAACCACCGCGAGTGAGCGCAGGTTAACTGCCAAACTACAACCCCTTTTTGACGTAGGCCTCGGGTATGTTTCTCTGGGACAAGGGTCAAATACACTTAGTGGTGGTGAAGCACAACGCATTAAACTTGCAACATTCTTATCTCGTGGAGACAAGCAAGGCCATACACTGTTTGTTTTCGACGAGCCCACAACTGGACTTCATGTTCACGATGTATCTAAGCTTCTTGAATCCTTTACACGCCTGATCAATCAGGGACACTCCATCGTGGTCATAGAACACCAAATGGATGTGATCAAGTCAGCTGACTACGTCATAGATCTAGGCCCAGAAGGCGGAGAAGCAGGTGGCTCCCTCCTATTTACAGGCACACCTGAAGCTTTGGCAAAATGTAAGGAGT
>JAPKBK010000126.1 GCA_028823435.1 Flavobacteriales bacterium | reverse complement strand
TGTCCTGGCTTCCCAAGAACATCTGGTTTTGTAGCTGGGTCAATGAGTGCTTTAATCGTTTTTGATCTGTCGCTTGCAGAAATGCCAGTTGTACATCCGTCACCTATAAGATCAACAGAAACTGTAAATGGTGTTTCATAGGCTGCGTTATTTGAAGTCACCATCAGGTCGAGGTCCAATGCATCGCATCGGCTCTCAATAAGTGGTGCGCAAATAAGCCCTCTGCCATGCGTGGCCATGAAATTAATGATCTCAGGAGTGACATTGCGCGCAGCGGTTAGGAAGTCTCCTTCGTTTTCTCGGTCTTCATCATCAACGACAATAATTACTCCCCCAGAACGAATAACTTCAATTGCTTCAGGAATAGAATCTAAAATAGGCATTTAGCAAAGGTAGCATAGCTAAATTTGTAAAATGGTAAAACCAGTAGTTGCTTTTGGCGACCCTGTATTAAAAGCAGAGGCCCAGGAAATTGAAAAAGGCCTTAAAGGTCTTGAAACGCTCATCATTGACATGTGGGAAACGATGTATAGTGCTGAAGGAGTGGGTATTGCAGCCCCTCAAGTAGGTGAGTCGATTCGGTTGTTTGTTGTAGACGGAACGCCATTTGGTGAGGATGATAAATTGTGTCATGGATTTAAGAGAGTCATGATCAATCCCGTCATTTTTGAATCTTCTAGCGACCATTCTTCAATGGAAGAGGGGTGTCTGTCAATTCCTGGAGTCAGAGAGAGTGTCTCTAGGCCAAACAATATTACAGTTGAATATTTCAATGAAGATTGGGAATTAAAGGAAGAACATTTGACTGGCATTGCAGCGCGTATCGTTCAACACGAATACGACCATCTCGATGGAGTCCTTATAACAGATCATATCACTGCTGTCAAGAGAAGATTGTTGCACGGTAAATTACGAGATATCGGTTTGGGCAAAATCAGTGTAGATTATAGAATGCGTTTGCCTAAAGGAAAAGTAAGATGATGTGGTTCAGGATCTCTATTTTATGTCTTATTCTTATTGGGTGTTCAGAAGGTGGTCGAGATAAGCTCAGTTCATGTGACGAACTTAAAGCGCAAGTGGTGTCTTTAGAGAAGGAAGTCGCAAATCATGTTTCTCTTGACACGCATGATGCAAGTCACCTGATGAAGGCATATGCGGATTTTGCGAACGCCTGCCCAGCAGATTCAATTGTGGCAGAGTACCTAGTCAGAAGGGCAGACCTGTTACGTGGCGCTGGGAAATTTCACGATGCCATACGTTTGTTGCAAAACGTCCATGACGGTTACCCTACCTATGAGAACAGAGCCCTTTGTGCTTTTCTTATTGCATATTTATATGAAACAGAACTGGGAGATGATGAGATGGCAGAAAAGTTCTACAAGGGTGTCATTGATTTGCATCCGGAATCAAATGAAGCCAAACTTGCAGCTTTGTCGTTGAAACATATAGGTAAATCCCCAGAAGAGTTAGTACATCAATTCCAAATGGATGCAACGGAAATAGAAAAATAATTAATCCAGGTATAAAAGCCACGTTGTAAAACACCTTAGACGTCAATGTTATTTTTGTGACGTGATAATTTACAGAGGTTTTTTTATCATTTCCGCATCTGGTTAATAAGGTGTGATTATTCTAATGTTCTTTTTCGCCTTTTGTATTAAATATCTCGGTATTTTTGTTTAAAAAAAATAAAGATGTCACAACGATTTCCCTCTGGTGTTCTTTTTGGTAATGAAGTACAAGCTGTCTTTGATGATGCGAAAGCAAGAGGATATGCTTTGCCAGCTGTAAATGTTATTGGATCAAGTTCAATTAATGCTGTTTTGGAAACTGCGGCAGAGTTGAATTCTCCAGTAATCATTCAGTTTTCTAATGGTGGCGCAGTTTTCAATGCTGGAAAAGGTCTCAAGATGGATGCCCATGAGAAAGCAGTTCTGGGATCTGTGGCCGGTGCGCTTCACGTTCATGCCCTTGCGAAAGCTTACGGCGTTCCTGTGATTCTTCATACTGATCATTGTTCTAGAAAGATATTGCCTTGGATTGATGGCCTTATTGCTGCAAGTGAAAAGCACTTTAAGGAAACGGGAAGGCCGCTGTACAGCTCTCACATGATAGATTTGAGTGAAGAGCCTGTAGAAGACAATATCGCTACTTGTAAAGAATATCTATCGAGAATTTCTCCAATGGGAATGTATCTTGAAATTGAACTGGGAGTGACAGGAGGTGAGGAAGACGGTGTTGACAATACAGATATTGACAGCTCACGTCTATATACTCAGCCGGAGGAAGTGTCGTTTGCCTTTGATCAACTTTCCGAAATAAGCGATCAATTTACTGTAGCCGCCGCCTTTGGAAATGTACATGGCGTATACAAACCGGGCAACGTAGAATTACGCCCCGTGATTTTGCAAAACTGCCAAACATATATTTCCGAGAAAAACAGTTTGGGACACAATCCTGTTGATTTTGTTTTCCATGGCGGAAGTGGGTCATCCATTGATGAGATAAGGGAGGCGATAGGTTACGGAGTTGTTAAAATGAATATTGACACAGATATGCAATGGGCTTTTCTTTGTGGAGTCAGAGATTATGTGCAGACGAATTCTGATTATTTACAAGCTCAAATTGGCAATCCTGAAGGAGGCGGAAAGCCAAATAAAAAGTACTACGACCCCAGGGTTTGGTTAAGAGAAGGGGAGAAGACTTTTGTGATTCGTTTGCGAAGCGCTTTCGAGGATTTAAATTGTGTCAACAGGAATAACTAATTAATAATTAGTCTCAAGCAACCTCTTATGTTAATTTGCGTCTTGCATTCGAATCATAAATCGCCAAACTGGGTTATTTGTTCGTCCAAATATTATTTTGAACCGAGTAACCAATAGCTACAGCTAAAATTATCAAACACATGAAACGTTATCTACTTCTTGCTCTTGCAGCATTAACATCGGGCCTAGCCCAAGCCAATTTTGTAGCCCTCGAGAGTGAGGTTTATACTGAATCCGAATACGGAACGGTGTATCGCGTTTACGCCACATTTGACTCTCCTACTGATGAACTTGTCGCTGTGTATGCGCTTGAAACATCTCCAATGATATTAGATGTGACGTCATCTTTTTATCAAGATGCAGTTGGCGGAACGCTTGGAAACACAATTAATCCAGCATTTTACGCATCATTTCCTTCTCTAGAATTTGACAGTTGGTTTGCGATTGGATCTGCAGACTCAAATGGTACAAGCGACATTCAGCAAGTAGGCATGGATGACGCTTTTGCTTCTTTTGAAGCAGGAGGTGGATTCACGCTCGATGCATTTGTTGGCGGATCATTCTTCCTCATTCCAAATGTGTCTGCGGATGCAGAAGCTGGTTCTGATGGAAGAGTATTGATCGCTCAATTCACCACCGACGGTGTTGTCAACCTTACTGTAAATCTTCAGTGGGATGATGTTGATGCAAACACAAACAATTCTCAAGGTATTTCTATTTCTTTCCCATTTGTTGCTGTACCTGGTTGTACAAACGAAACTGCTGAAAACTATAACCCATCTGCTACTGAAGACGATGGGTCTTGTACGTTTGCGTCCGGTTGCACAAACGCATCTGCCGACAACTATGATGAAGCTGCTGTAGAAGACGATGGTTCTTGTACGTTTGGTGGTGGTCTTTTAACTGGACTTTCTTATGAAGTTGTGGCTGTAAACCCACTTGGAACAGGTCAAAACACATACAGATTATATGCCAACTTCTCTTCATCTGATACTGAAGTAACGGCAGTGTATGGAACAGATACCACACCATGGCAAATTGTGAGTGATGCTGCAGACGGATTTTATAACGATGTTGTAGGATCTGATTTCGGTGGAGGTGTAAACCCTTTGTTTTTTGCATCATTCCCCAATCTTGAATACGACAGTTGGTTTACCATTGGAGCGCAACCTGGCGATGCTGATGGACTGAACAGCGCATTTGATTCTGCTCTCACGTCACTGGATGATTTCAACAGTGGTGGCGCGTATGTTGTCAACACATTTATCGGCGGTTCAATATTTGTTGTTCCTGGAGCGAATACGCAAGGCGTTCCTGTTGACGGTAAAGTATTGCTAGGTCAATTCACAACTTCAGGTATTGTAGATGCCCTTGTTAATATTCAATTTCGTAACGCAGCTCAAGAAAGTATTTACGCAGAAGGTCTTACGTTAAACTTCCCTCAAGTAGGTGTTGGATGTATGGATCCTACTGCTTGTAACTATGATCCAGCAGCTGAATTAGACAATGGCTCATGTACTGTCGATGACGCATGTGGCGTTTGTGGTGGTGACAACTCATCATGTGGTGGTTGTACTGATGCTGCTGCTTGTAACTATGATTCTGCTGCAATAATTGATGACGGATCTTGTGCAGTCAATGATGAATGTGGTATTTGTGGTGGGACAGGTATTCCATCAGGAGATTGTGACTGTGACGGCAACGTGCTTGATGAGTGTGGCGTATGTGGCGGAGGCGGAATCGCTGATGGTGCTTGTGATTGTGATGGCAACGTTCTTGATGAGTGTGGCGTATGTGGCGGAGGCGGAATCGCTGATGGCGATTGTGATTGTGAAGGTAACCAGTTAGACGTTTGTGGACTTTGTGGCGGTGACGGCACAACATGTGGCGGTTGTACGGATGCTTCAGCTTGTAACTATGATCCTGAAGCGATAATTGACAGTGGCAGTTGTGCGTATGATGATCAATGTGGCGTTTGTGGTGGTGACGACTCTACGTGTGGAGGTTGTACGGATGCTTCTGCTTGTAACTATGATCCGGCCGCGATTCTTGACGACGGTTCTTGTTCAACGGATGATCTTTGTGGCGTTTGTGGCGGAGATGATTCTTCATGCAGCGGTTGTTTGAATCCCGACGCACAAAATTATGATGCTTCAGCTTTGTATGATGACGGTTCATGTTCTTGGGGAGACGGTCTCTGTACAGGACTTTCTTACGAGGTTGTTTCTTCTGACCCGCTAGGGACAGGAGCTGTTACTTACCGTTTATATGCGAATCTCACTCCTGATGCAGCTGAAGTAACAGCGGCTTATGGTACGGATACAACCCCATGGTCATTGACTTCAACTGCTGTAGATGGATTCTACAACGATGAAGTAGGTGCAGACTTTGGTGGTAATGTTAATCCTTTGTTTTATGGCGCATTTCCTAATTTAGAATTTGACAGCTGGTTTACAATTGGTGCTCAACCTGGTGACGATGATGGCTTAAATAGTGCATTCGACGCAGCTCTTACATCTTTGGAGGACTTTAACTCAGGAGGAGACTTCGTCGTAGACACATTCATTGGGGGCTCTATATTCGTTGTTCCTGGAGCGAACGCACAAGGCGTTCCCGTAGATGGTAAGGTTCTGTTAGGTCAGTTCAC
>JAPKBK010000125.1 GCA_028823435.1 Flavobacteriales bacterium | reverse complement strand
CAAGCGTGTGTAAGAAAGGCATCTCAGCGCGACAAGGACCACACCATGTGGCCCACACATCGATGTACACGACAGATCCTACGAAATCAGAAAGAGAGACGTCATTCCCGCCTTTGTCTGGGTATGTAAAATCAATGGCTGCCTCACCTGGCTGCGGAAGCGCCGCAAGTGTAGCCATGCGATTCATGACATATTCTTTGTGGCCTTCAATTCCATCCACGATAGACGTGTAGAATGGCAGATTCGATACTTTAAAAGAAGCTGCCTCATTTAAAAATGGGGCGAAGTACGCACTGAATAGTGAGTCAAACTCACTATCCGAAGACATTGAGAAATCAGGATATTTACTGTTCTCTTCCGTAAGATATTGCCATGCATAGTAAGAACTCTCGTCACTCCCTTCATAAGAGATGGTCTCATCGAATTGCTCAGTGTCAATTGTCAATGTAATGGCGTCACCAGATTGAAGGTACATCTCCGTGCTTTCTAAGCCTTGAGAGAAGCTTACGTTGGCTGCTGTGTCCCATTCGAACTCAATGGAGAAATGACCTGTAGCAGTATCAAGAACTGTGATGAAAGTAGAATCTGGCGTAAAGAATTTAACGGTATCTCCTATGGGATTTGTGACAACGCCAGAGATGGTTACAGAAGTAGATTTAATCGGTGTTTGTTCTCTTGTTAGGACAAAAACAACACAGAATAAGAACCCTATAAGAAGTGTAATAGTAAGTGCTTTAGATAAATTCATCTGCGAAAGTTAGATGACAAATCCAATAAAAAAACGAAATATGACATGCGTTCTTCTACAGCACATGGTGTAACAGAGCGCTTAAATAAATAAAAAACTCATAAACAAGGAGTTAAGCATATTCTGTAAATCAATCTGTTAAATATTTTTAACATCAGAGACGAATTCACAACAGACGTCACTGATGTACTTTTACACACCTCAATGATTGAACCATGTATACTCGAATTTTACACACCTCTTTTTTATTCTTCATTTCTGTTGGAGTTGTTGCCCAAACCCCTTGCGTAAATGGAATGGCAGGCCCCTACCCTTGTGATTACATCGATCTCCTTTCATTTGTAGATGGTGAAGATTTGGGGGGTGGCTCAATGAATGACATATGGGGCTGGGTAGACCCACTTGATGGTGCAGAATATGTTCTACTTGGAAGAACAAGTGGAACATCATTCCTCGACATCACGGACCCTGTAAACCCTATTTATTTAGGTGAGCTTCCAACGGCAACACAGAGCTCTACTTGGCGTGACATTAAGGTTTACAACAACTACGCTTTTATCGTTTCAGAAGCGGGAGGGCATGGAATGCAGATCTTCGACCTTACAAATCTGAGAGACATCACATCTCCCCCCTTGTTATTTGAGGAAGATGCGCTCTACAGTGGATGGGGCAATGCACATAACATCGTCATCAATGAAAGCACGGGGCGAGCCTATGGCGTGGGGACAAACACGTTTGAGGGTGGACTTCACATCGTAGATATTAGCGACCCTTTAAACCCTACTTTAATCGGAGACTTCTCTCAAGACGGATATACCCACGACGCGCAGGTTGTAAATTACGCTGGACCAGATACAAATTTTCAGGGAAAAGAAATTGCTTTTGCTTGCAACGAAAACACCGTCACCATTGCCGATGTTACAGATGCCAGCAATACCACATTGATCAGCAGCACTGGATATACTGGTTCATTTTACACCCACCAAGGATGGCTTACAGAAGACCACCGGTATTTCCTGAGCAATGACGAGCTCGACGAACAGAATAGCGGAATAAATACAACCACGTTTATTTGGGATCTGTTAGACCTTAGCGCTCCTGTAATCATAGGAACATTCGTTTCTAGTACATCAGCGATTGACCACAACATGTACACACACAATGGGTTTGTGTATCAATCCAATTACAGAGCTGGATTGCGCATATTAGATACCGAAAACATTGCAAATGGAATCCTCGAAGAAGTGGCATATTTCGATCTCTATCCCTCTAGCAATAGCGCTCAATTTAATGGAACGTGGTCAAACTACCCTTACTTCCCCTCTGGCGTCATTGCGGTGTCTCACATCGAAGAAGGGTTGTTTTTATTAGGCGTTTCGGTGAATTTAAATGATTTGGGGTGCATGGATCCAGAGGCATGTAACTTTGACCCAAGCGCGCTAGAAGACAATGGATCATGTCTCGGATTCAACATCTGTGGGGGATGTGAAAACGAAGCGCTCTTCTGTGTTGGCTGTACGGATCCAGAGGCATGCAACTTTGATTCAAGTGCCACCGAAGACGATGGCTCGTGTGTCGGATTTAACATCTGCGGAGGCTGCGAAAACGAGGCGCTATTTTGCCTAGGGTGCACTGACTTTGACGCATGCAACTTCTCAATGGAAGCGACGATTGATGACAGCACTTGCTTCATTATCACACCTCCGACTCCACAAATAATAATGCAGGAGGATGTCGGTGTTGTGTTCCAAAATCAACCAGGCACATTTTGGTATGAAAGCGAAACCGCATCAGAACCCATCACTATAAGTGAATCATATGAAATGTCGTTTGAACTGTTCCCCCAAACTGTATGGGTGGCAAACAGTAACGGAGAATGGAATGCTGTAGGTGGAGAAGCTGAACCTGACTTCAACAATGGACAATACCATGACAACAATGGATATTGGCTAGAATTTGATGTGTTTGAACCCGCCGTATTCGAATCTGTCGACGTCTATGCTCAGGAAAGCGGCTTGCAAAGCATACAAATATTAGACACAGATGGAAATCTATTTGTTGAAGTGTTTCAAGAAGTATTGGAAGGTTGGAATGAATTTGTCATTGATATAGAACTTCCTGCAGGTGAAGGATATGGTATACGTGCTGGAAACTCGTCTCCTTTTCTTTGGAGAGACGCTCCCAATGCAGACCTTGACTTCCCATACGGGATAGGCTCCTTGGCGAGTATCGTAAGCACCACCATCACAAGCAACAATCAGTACAACTATTACTATTTCTTTTACAACTGGCGCATGCATTCTGCAGACCCATGCATCTCTGAAAGGGTGGCGTTTAATGTTATTCTTGACCCCACCGATCACATTGGAACAATAGACGAAAATTTGAACCGTACTTTAGTGAAAATTGTGGACCAGTTGGGAAGAGAAGTCGATGAGGTTTTGGGCCAAATGGTTTTCTATATCTATGATGATGGTTCTGCGAAAAAAGTGTTTGTTGTTGATTAAAACCAGATAAGTTGGCACTGAATATTCTGACCCTCAGCATCTGTTCTGGGTGTATGAAATCACAGGCATACCCCCGAAAATGAAACAGATTCACGTTAAAAAAGGAGAGACACTCCAAAAGAGTGGAGATCCCAAAAGCAAAGTCTATGTGGTGATTTCTGGACTTTTAAGAAGTTACATTATTGATGAAAAAGGCAAAGAACATATTTTCATGTTTGCCCCCGAAAACTGGACGATTGCTGACTCTGCTAACCCGAAAGATTTTTGCGATTTCTTCATAGATGCATTGGAGGATTCTGTTGTGCATGTCAAAGACAAAACAGTCGACAATAAGAACAACACACAACTTTTATATAATCGCATTGACGTTTTGCAGAAAAGAGTGATTATGTTAATGAGTTTATCAGCGATTGACCGCTATGAACACTTCATAAAAACATATACGGACATCGCTCAAAGAGTCCCTCAAAAAATGATTGCATCCTATTTGGGAATTACACCCGAAGCGCTAAGCAAAGCAAAAGGAGATAAAATGAGGATATTATAAATGCATTTCTTAATCTACATTAAGGTGTATGTTATATAAATCATATAGTTTTGCTTAATACAAACAGAAAAAAAACAAAAACATGAAGACTTCAACAGCACCAAAATGTAAATGTGGCAAAACCAAAGATCCAAATGGAAATTGTGATGGATCACATGCGAACAAATCTAAATCTTTTAAAAACATAGCATTAAGCATGCTCGTTTTGTTCCTTGGAATGTCATTTCAAAACTTTACACTTTTAGACAAGAACATCGTCAAGGTGAAAACCAGCAGCATTCAATGGAAGGCAAATAAAGTGGTGGGATCACACGAAGGTGATATCTCACTTCAGTCAGGAGAACTCATATATGAGGACGGTAATTTGGTTGGAGGGAACTTTGTGATGGATATGACCAGCTTAATTTGTACAGACCTGTCTGGAGAATATAAGGGGAAATTAGAAGGGCATTTAAAATCTGATGATTTTTTCAGCGTGGGATCCCACAGCACTGCAGAACTGGTGATTACAAACGTGGAACAAGTCAATTCAAAAAAGCATAATATCACGGCAGACTTAACAATCAAAGGCATCACCAAGTCGATTACATTTGAAGCAAATGCTGAGAAAAACAAGTTCGCATCAAAAATTCAGATAGACCGCACGCAGTTCGATGTTAAATATGGCTCTGGAAGCTTCTTTGATGGTCTTGGAGACAATATGATCTATGATGAGTTTGAATTGACCGTCATCTTAGAGATTTAACCTGGCTTCCCAAGCCAATAAACTGCTGGACCACCCATTTGATTAAATTACCGTGTTATTCGTGTTAATTTTGTCTCCATGGATATAAAGCTTTACAACCCTTTCGAAAAATTTGATTTCAGTGCACAATCCTGCTTTTTAACAGGTCAGGACGTACACTCAAATGAAGAAATACATGTTTTTCCAGAATGGATTCTTGATCGGTATTCATTAAGAGGCAAAACATTTAAGATGTTAGAAGGGAGCAGCCTTCAATATCAGGACATGAAAATGCCCTGTCACCCTGGCGTGATTAAAAACGCCATAAATCCATTGGAGCAGGAAATAGAAGCCGCATTTACTGAGGGATATGAAGCCGTATTAAACCTTCCAGAAGAACGGTTGTTTCAATGGATGGCAAAATTATTTTACGGTGTATTATACCAAGACATCAGCATTGAAGTCAGAAAGTCAACTGCAAAAGGGAAAGAGTTTGAATTGAACGGATTACTCAATGAACGTTTAAAAAAACTTCATTTGTTGTTACAATCTTTGGTGGTCCCGATGGAGTTTAACGGATCTAAACTCTGGAGCATTCGGGTATTTGAAATAAACTATTCTAAAGATGTCTTTAATTATAGAGACGAACTCACAAACCTTAATTTCTCTCTCGGCATGAATGGGTTCGGGATCGTAGCGTGCTTACAAGACAACGGTGCCGTGGGAATTAACCAGCAGGAAATAACAGATTTGTTTGTCAAAAAAACACTGCATCCCATTCAATTTGAAGAACTATGTGCAAGGTTTATTTACGCGAATTATCTGTTAAATCATTTTGCAAAGTATACACTTCGCTCCATAAATGGCAAAGTGATTGTTGAATCGGCAGCTTTGGTCGGTTCTGCGAATAAATATTTGTTTG
>JAPKBK010000124.1 GCA_028823435.1 Flavobacteriales bacterium | reverse complement strand
CAAATCGAGCCTCAAACAGCCGAACACATATTGTCCAAAATGAAACGGGCAAACCGGGAGATGGATCGCCGCCTCTTTCAGATTGGAGAAACCTATGGCAGTCCCGAATTAATTAAGAGCTATATCTCCTCTGGCATGCTCGATGCACAATTCGACTTCAACCACTATGATGCTGCTGTTGCTGCGATTGCCTTTGACAATGGCTCTTTTAAGAATCTAGCTGCATCTGCGAGAGAATCTTTGAAAGCGTATGGAGCACACAATCTCATGGGCAACATTACCGGAAATCAAGATCGCATCCGATTCACTTCGCTTGCTGACGGTGGTGTCGTCCCTGAGGGAAACGGAAAATATGAAGGATGGACACAAAACATTCAGCACGTAGAAAATGGACAGGGATTTGAAAAAATGCGGATCTTAATGGCATATTTAATGGCAATGCCAGGCATTCCTTGTATTTATTATGGGGATGAAATCGCAGATGTCGGTGGGAATGACCCTGACAACAGGCGTGAAATGCGTTTTGAAGACTTGACTCTTGAAGAGGGAGCTACTCTTTCTTGGACTTCTGAGTGGATAAAAACACGTCGTACTCGTATGTCATTGCTCTATGGTTCATGTGATCTTGTCACGCAGTCTGACGATGTTTTAATCATTACCAGATCATATCTTTCAGAAGTGAGTGTCGTCATCATTAACAAGTCTGACAAAACCGTTTCTATCCCTGTTGATTTCGCGTTAACTAAACTTGCCGGAAAAGGAAACATCGGAACTGACGGTTTCGTTTCGCTGCCCGAGCTTAGTGCAATATGCTTGGGCTCTAAGTAAATAATTGTGACCTAACATGTCTACGTCTGAGTGTGGGAAAATTGATTAACAAAAGTTAATCCCTACCTGTTTTATATCAATAGTCATGTAAATTGCAGGAGAATTGAAACGCTCACCGATCTTTATTTTTATGATTAATACCTACACATTTCGCAAACTGTTAGTTTGTATTGCACTTTTTGCAACCGCCTCATTGTCTTCCCATTCAATCGCTCAAGACACTTGGGATATTGAAGGAACAATCCTTACTGAATATGACCTAGTAACAGGCATAGAAACACCCTGGGAGATCTTATGGGGTCATGATGAAATGATTTGGGCGACAACTAGACCTGGTGAGGTATTGAGAATAGATCCAGAAACTGGGGCTTACTCGAATGTTCTCAACTTAAACGTTTACGAAGGTGGAGTTGAACCAGGATTGTTAGGGATGGCGATGCATCCAGACTGGGAAAACACCCCTAAGGTATTTCTCGTATACAATTCAGGAACAAACGGATCGAATGCCATTGAGAGATTAAGTGTTTTTGATTGGGACGGTGTTGCTTTGGTTAACGAAGAAGTGCTTTTAACCGTTGACGGTGGTGGGATTCACAATGGATCTAGACTGTTGGTTTTACCGGACAATACGCTACTTATGACGACTGGAGACACTGGAGATGGTGGAGCTTCATCTCAGAATCTGAATTCAAACAATGGAAAGATGCTCAGATTGAATCTCGATGGATCCGTCCCTGCTGACAATCCTTGGACGGGCAGCTATGTCTATAGCTGGGGGCACAGAAACAGTCAAGGACTATGCTTGGGACCTGATGGGACAATCTACAGCTCAGAGCACGGGCAGAGCAACTGGGATGAATTTAACATCATTGAGGCTGGCAGGAATTATGGATGGCCAGAGGTTGAAGGCGCCTGCGGTGGCGCAGCAGAGAATGCCTTTTGTGACGAGTTTAATGTGAAAGAACCTCTAAGATCTTGGGCACCTTGTATTGCCGTGAGCGGAATAGAATACTATAACCATCCTGCTATTCCAGCGTGGGATAATTGTATTCTACTTTCAGTTTTAGGTGGTTTTGCAAACCCCAGTGGTAAAAGACTGAGTATTCTTCACCTCAGTGAGGATGGATTGAGCGTTGAATCTGAAGACCAATACTTTTCTGAGTTTAACCAACGCGTTCGTGACGTTTGTGTCAACCCAAATACAGGAGCTGTTTATTTGGCTCTAAATGGACCTTCCTACGCAGCAACTGGACCGAATATAATTAAGGAATTTCGCCCAGGAGTGATTGAGGGAATAAACACCATTGAATCGGACCATGTGGATGCACTTATATATCCAAACCCTGCTTCTGATGTTGTGACCATCGAAGTTTCAGAATCATTAATAGGCGGAACCTATAAATTGATTGATTACAATGGACGCACAGCGGCCACGGGGTCAATCAATAAACTTACTGCTCAATTAAATGTGACAGATCTGGCGCGAGGCTCATACTATTTATTCATGCAGAATGGCACACAGGCGATCACGCGTACATTTACTTTGAAGTAAATATTCATGAAGATTTATTTCACTTTTATTGCTTCTTTTTTCATTTTATCTGTTTCAGCCCAAACCCTTATATCTCCTGCGGAAGTCAAGGCATACAGGCTTGACACACCAGCGCAGCTTGTGACGGGTGTGTTTCATGAAATTGATTCATTAAGACTCCATGGTTTTGCGAGTTCTGATTTAAGTCAAGCGCTTAACTCCATTCCCAGTGTAAAGATGGAAACACGAGGAGATGGAGGGTCACGTAGGTTAAGTGTTCGCGGATCATCTTTGCGGTCGCCCTATTCTGTTCGGAATACAATGCTGTTTTCGGATGGATTCATTTTAACAGAAGCTGACGGGAATTCTCCGCTAGAGCTTATCGACCCCGACTTCGTTCAATCCGTGAATTTTGTAACCGGACCGTCAGCCGCTTCTTACGGCGGTGCATATGGTGGCGCGCTTCAAATCTTCAGTCGCAAAAATCTAAAAACCGGCTTGGGGGCATGGGCACATATGCAAATGGGAAGCACTGGAGGGGATGGATATGAAAATGAAGATGGATTGAGTTTTGCAGGGATTAACAGTCGGTTTTCCGCCGGAGTCAGTCAGGGATTTGAACGTGGTGCAATCAATGTTTCAATGGTTCTCACAGACAATCCTGGGTACAGAGATTGGGAATGGAACAACAAAAAACAATTCAATCTGAGTGGATCTTTCTATGATAAAGCCGGAGGAATCCACACTGTCATCGCGTGTCATTATGATGGAAGTTGGGCATTGCCAGGTGCGATTAAACAAGCTCAAGTAGACACGCTACCTACAGCATCTCCTGGAATAGACTATAACGCTCACGTGGATCGTATTCGAGACATGGTCGGATATAAGTATGCACGTAAAACATCTAACGGGTGGGATTTATCGGCTTCTGTTTTAGGCCGAAACACCACGAAAGCCAATCCATATGGCACATCACCTTTTTACAGTGGCTACAAAGAGGAGTCGGGATATGGATACAGCTTGCTTGCCTCGGGAAGTAAAAATGTATTTCAAAATGACACATGGGGCCTGGATTTTGAGGTAACGCTTATGCAGTTAAATGACATTGTACAAATCACAGAATGGGATGATGCACCTTCTCCCCTCGCTGTGATCATACCGATGCGTTACGACCTAAATATGTCTGCAACACAAAACTTTGCAAGTACCAGCTGGATTGCAACGATAGGAGATGATTTGCGTGTTGAAACCCAAATGTCATTCAGCAACAGAACAAGAAACACGAATGGCTCTCTTTATTCGGACATCGATGAGGCGACACCTTATTTAAGTGACAAATCACACAACACCTTCCTACCTAGAATAGGTGCAAGCTGGGAATTGAAACCTGGATATTCAGTATTCGCTCAAGCAAGTACAGGCTTCAGTGACCCTACTGCGTTTGAGCTCGTCAATCCAGAGGACGGACAAATTGCAGATTTAGATAGCGAATCGGCCTTCGGTGCAGAAACAGGAATTCGTGCGCAATTGTCAAACGACTTAAATGTGAGACTCACATTCTACCACCAAACTGTACATTCTGCGATCATGCAGATTGTGCAAGCAAATGATGCTGTTGCATTTGAAAATGTAGAAGGCGGTTTAGAGATGAACGGAATCGAGTTTGAACTCAATTACAATGTGATAGAAAACCTAAAATTAAGAGCTTATGGGGCGCTTTCTCTGCATTCATTCGGCGAAGAAACACCGTATGCCGGAAATGCGCTTCCAGGCTCTCCCAAATCATCGGGAGGCTTACAGATTTGGTCTCAACACAAGTGGGGATCAATTAATTTAGACTCAAGATACATTGGCGAAACACCGTTAAACAACCTTGGAACGAGCGTGATGGAAAGCTACGTGGTGATGAATGCATCTGTGGTTTTAAAACTGCCGAAAAACATTGTTGTTGAGATGGGCGCAAACAATCTATTAAACAGTGACTACAGTGACTGGCCTCAACTGAACGGTGTCTACGGTAAGTTTTACAATCCCGCTCCACCAAGGACTGCCTATGTGTCTCTACGTTGGTCTATTTAACAACAATTTCCACCCTCCTATTCTGCGAGCGCCCCTGAACTGTATCATTTGTCCCTATTGGGGCCAAACTTCCAACCCCGGAATACGTAAGCCGTTCGGGTTGTATGGAATGTGACACAAGGAAATTCATGACAGATAACGCGCGAGAAGTACTGAGTACTTTATTCGCAGACTTGGCGCCAATGTTATCAGTGTGCCCTATAATTTGAACGTGAGACGTGGGATTGGAATGAAGCCAAATCACCAAGCGTGAAAGATCGGTTTGGTAACCATCAGCAAGGTCTGCACTGCCACTTTCAAATCGAACGGTCTTCATGGAAATTGAAGCGCCTGGTTTGATTTTTTCAAGAACCACTTCAATATGTCTGTCTCGATCCAATGAGTCAATGGAAAAGACATCATCAATTTTAAACATATACCCCTCACGCGACACTTCAAAACTGTAGCGGCCTTTTTCTGGAAGAGGCAGAACGAAGCCGTTTGCATCTCCAGACATCGCCTTTGAGATGACTGAGGCCAAAAACGCGCCTGTTTTAACGTTTACAAGATCAACGTTCGCTTCAATGGGTTGTAGTGAGGTCTTGTCCAAGACGATTCCAGACAGCACGCCCACTGAGGTCGGACGAGATTCCTTAGGCAGCGTAAATTGCCAAAGATCTAAATCTCCATTGTGGGTGGACCTATTTGTCGCAAATATTGCTTTCTCCCCTCCTGGCTCAACGAGAAGACTGTTTTCGTTGCGGTTTGTATTAAGTGGGTACCCAAGGTTGACTGGTGCTCCCCAGAGTCCATCTTCACTTTTACGTGACACAAAAATATCCAAGCCACCCAATCCAGGGTGACCGTTGCTACTGAAGTACAAGGTTTTGCCATCTGGATGTAAAAAGGGCGATTCTTCTTCGAACGGTGTATTGATTTTTCCGGGCAAGAGGAAAGGCTTTCCCCACGCCCCATCTTCTCCTCGCAATGCCCCGAACAAATCACTCCCACGGTTACGTGAATGACGGGCACGCGCAAAAACCAAAAAGTT
>JAPKBK010000123.1 GCA_028823435.1 Flavobacteriales bacterium | reverse complement strand
CTGTCGTTGAGACGACAATCCCTGGAAATTGTGCTGGTGATTACATCATCACCCGTGCGTTTACTGCGGCTGATGAATGTGGCAACGCAACTTCAGCAACACAAACGATTGCAATTATCGACACGACTGCACCCATTCTTATGATCCCAGCTGATTACACAGCTGAATGTTCAGACGCTCATCCCATGGACGATGCTTCTGCGACTGACAACTGTGGCGTGGTGACACTCTCTGTCGTTGAGACAACGATCCCTGGCTTATGTGATGGTAATTACAGCATTACACGTGAGTTCACGGCGACTGATAATTGTGGCAACGCGACATCAGAAACACAAACGATTGTGATTATTGATACGACTGCACCATCATTAATTTCGCCAGAAAATCTCAGTTTATCGTGTCTTGATTCTAACGATTTCGGCACGCCTACATCAAGCGACTTGTGTTCAGATGTCGAACTCACGATCGTTTCTGACACTACTTTGGGGGCTTGCCCAGCGCAGTACCTGATCACACGCACATTTGTTGCAACAGACCATTGTGGGAATAGCGCAACAGCTTCTCAAACTATTGAATATTCTGACAATACTCCACCTTCTTTCGGTTCCACTGCTTCTTATTTAGAAATAGCCTGTTCTGAAGAAGCTCTATTTGATGCTGAGGCATTTGATTCCTGCAGCGATGTCTCGGAACTTACATACATCGACAACTTTGGGTCTGGAGGATGTCTGTCTCCGACATCCAACATCGTACGTGTTTTGACAGCCGTTGATGCATGTGGAAATTTAGCATCTATGGAGCAGACGATACAATTTATTGATACTGTAGCCCCAATATTCACGTATATCCCATCAGACATCGCAATTGATTGCAGTACAGATTATCCATTTGACTTTCCAGTGATCACGGATGGATGTAGTGATGCAAATCTCGCGTATACACTTGACACTATTTCTATGAGTGCGCCAAACGACTACGCCGTAAATGTTTTATGGACTGCAACCGATGAATGCGGCAATGAGAAAACGGTAAGTCAATTAATTTCGGTGAGCGATACGGAGGCACCCATTTTCACCCAAGCCCCTAATCTTCCTGCATTTTTAGAAATTGGCACCCCCCTTCCTACTTGCAATACAATGGAGTGGATCGCCAGTGACAATTGTTACGCGTCAAACAAAATCATTTTCGACTGTGAACTAGATACGGTTTTTACAGACAATGGACCATGCATTGGACCCTATGAAATTCACTATGCATATAGTCTTTCTGATCCTTCTGGAAACATCTCTGAATTTTCACATGTCATTGTCATGACCGATTTAGCGCCTCCTGTTTGGATCTCAATACCTGAGAATACCACAGCTTCTTGTGATGAAGAGATTATTTGGGAAGAGCCTGTCGCAAATGGCGTGGATGAGCTCTTGTGGGAGATTACAATTGACACGATACCAGGTGTATGTCAAAACACATATGAACTTGAAAGAACAATGACACCTGTGGACGGATGTGGCGTTTCGGGAGAGACGTATACGCATTCCATCTTTGTCTCAGATGAGACTTCTCCTGAATTCATAGGCGCACTGACAGATCTTTCTCTTTCATGTGGTGAAGAAATTCCTCTCATGGATATTTCGGCCATTGACAATTGTACCGCGGACGTATTTGTGACAGACTCCACATTCATAAGTCCAGGGACGTGCGCAAGCAACTATATTATACTGCATGAATTAATAGCTGAAGACCTTTGTGGAAATACTACAACAGCAACATATACCATCTCAATAACAGATACTTTGGCCCCTGTTTTCACCAACTATCCTGAAGATTTAGTGCTTGAACTTGGTGAGGAATTTCTGGCCTGCAATGAAGCAGAAATAGAAATAGAAGACAATTGTAGTTCTGCGCAATGGACGTGTGAAGAAATAATCGAACCTGGCTTGTGTTTGGGAGCATCGACTCACCTTCGCACCTATACCGCTTCTGATGCCTGCGGTAATGAGTCATTTGCGACTCAAGTCATTATGATTCTTGATACAACAGCACCTGAGTTCACCTTTTTTCCATCTAGCTTCACACTTTCTTGCGACGGTGACACACTGCCACTGATTACAAATAGCTTAACGGGGTATGATTTGGGCTCACCAGACTCTCTAACGTTCTCTTTTGAAAGCTTAACAACCGGTGGAGATGATTGCAATCTAGAAAACATAAGGGTTTACAGAGTCTCTGATGACTGCGGGAATTATGTTGACTCAACACATGTAACCCTGTTAATCGACACCGTGGCTCCTACCTTAAATACACCATTAGAAGACCTGAGCTTCACATGCCTATATGACATGACTTCATGTGATATAGATCAATTAGACATCAGTGACAATTGTAACAGCACAACTTCTTCTTGTACAGATATAAATCTTGAGGGAGACTGTGACAATGAACCTTGTACGATTGAACGCATATATACGATTTCCGATCTCTGTGGAAACGCATTGGACATCTCTCAAATCATTTCTATTACGGCGTCTCCTTCTGACTCACTCTGTGATACATCGATAGCAATACAGGAGCCGTCCATGTTTACATCTAATGAACCCACTTGTATTCCTTACCCTAACCCAATACGCGCTTCCTCACAGGGAGGAAGCATTAACTTACTCAACTGCCCTGACCTGACAGAGTGGGTTGTATTAAACAGCCTAGGTAAAGTTGTTGCACTTGGTCATTCAAGTACAATACAAGTGACCAACCTCACTCAAGGCTTGTACTTTTTACGTGCAAATGGGTATGGTACTCAAAGAATTGTCGTGCTGAAATAATAGATCGGCTGACAGTTAAAGCTTCAAAGTGAGCCGTATGCGAACAAATGAGGGTGCTATCTAAAAGAGGCACCCTTATAAATAGCCATCTCACCTAACTCCTCTTCTATTCTCAGCAACTGATTGTATTTTGCAACTCTATCTGAACGGCTTGCTGATCCAGTCTTTATTTGACCTGTAGATAAAGCAACAGACAAATCTGCAATTATCGTGTCCTCAGTCTCACCACTTCTATGACTCATAACAGAACTGTAACCTGCTTTGTGAGCCATTTCAACAGCGTCCATTGTCTCAGAAAGGGTCCCTATTTGATTTACCTTCACTAGAATCGAATTTGCGATACCCTGTTCAATGCCTTGAGCCAAACGACTCACATTGGTTACAAATAAATCATCACCAACCAACTGTATATCCTTTCCCAGTCTATCCGTTAAAAGCTTCCATGAGCTCCAATCGTCTTCATCCAAACCATCCTCTATACTTACTATAGGGTATTTCTTACTCCACTTCTCCCAAAAGTCAACCATTGCCTCTCCATTCATCTCCTCTCCGGTAGAATCAAAACGGTATATCCCACGTTTTTTATCATAAAACTCAGAGGCTGCAGCATCAAATGCGAGCAAAACATCATCTCCAGGCTTATACCCTGCCTTTTCAATAGCCCTTAATACAAATTCCACACCTTCCTCATTTGACGCAAGGTTTGGCGCAAAACCACCCTCATCTCCAACATTCGTAGAATGGCCCTTTTCTTTGAGTACATTTTTCAAACTGTGAAAAATTTCTGTCCCCATTCTCAATCCTTCAGAAAAAGTATCTGCTCCTACAGGCATCACCATATACTCTTGAATATCTATTTTATTATCGGCATGTGAACCTCCATTCAAAATATTCATCATCGGCACAGGCATCGTCCCAACATTTGAGCCACCGATATATCTATAAAGTGGTTGCCTCACAGACTCCGCCGCAGCCTTCGCTACTGCGAGTGAAACGCCTAATATTGCGTTCGCCCCTAAATTCCCTTTATTTTCAGTACCATCAATATCAATCATCACTTGATCTATCAAGCGTTGTTCGGTAACATCAAGTCCGTTTAATTCATCATTGAGAATTGTATTCACATGATCAACTGCACCTGAAACACCTTTCCCCATCCAGCGATCTCCACCATCTCTAAGCTCAACTGCTTCATGGATTCCAGTAGAAGCTCCTGACGGAACTGCTGCACGTCCATAAGCGCCCTCACTTGTCACAACTTCAACTTCCAATGTTGGATTGCCTCTAGAATCAAGGATTTGTCTCGCGTGTATTATTTCAATATTACTCATCTTGTTTTAATATTACTCATATTATACTGTTATGTGCTTGGCAATCCGAATATATTCAATAAACTCATCAAACAAATATCTGCTATCATGAGGTCCAGCAGATGCCTCTGGGTGATACTGTACACTGAAAACAGGCAGTCCCTTTAATCGTATCCCTGCAATAGTGTTGTCATTGAGGTGGAGATGGGTGATTTCAATTTCTGTATTATCCTTCATCGAATCATGACTGACAACAAACCCATGATTTTGTGATGTTATTTCGCATGTTCCAGTCAATAAATTTTTCACTGGGTGATTTACGCCTCTGTGACCATTAAACATTTTTTCAGTCTTCAAACCTTGACTCAAAGAAAGCAATTGATGCCCCAAACATATTCCAAAAATTGGAAGTTGACAATGGACTAACTTTTTCACCTCTTCGATCACTGTAGGCATAGACGAAGGGTCGCCAGGGCCATTGGATAGCATGATGCCATCTGGATCCCAAGCCAGTATTTCTTCAGAGGAAGCGTTCCAGGGAAAGACTCTCACCTTACAACCTCTTTTCTCTAAACATGTTGCAATACTTCGCTTAAAACCTAAATCTAAGAGGGCAACTTTGTGATCGCCTTCAGTACAAAAATCATATGGTTCGATAACAGAAACTTCACTACTCAGTTCTAATCCATCCATGGATGGCACATCTGAAAGTTGTGTTTTTAATTTATTTAAATCAAACTCTACGCTTGATATAATCGAGTTCATGGCACCATTTTCTCTGATGTGACGAACAAGCGCTCTTGTATCAACATCACTTATACCTACTAGGCCGTTCTTAACTAGGTCATCCTGTAATGTGCCTGACCCAGAAGGCCTACTCGCCATTGTTGAAAAATTTCTTACTATCAACCCCGCAATTCTCACTCCACCAGACTCACCTTCATCTTCATGAACACCATAATTTCCAATATGCGCAGTTGCCATCACGAGCATTTGTTTGTGATAGCTTGGATCAGTGAAAATCTCCTGATACCCGTACATCCCTGTATTAAAAGCTATTTCACCTGCAGAAGTACCAATGGCACCTAATGCTTTCCCATTAAAAACGGTTCCATCCTCCAATAAGAGTATGGCGGGTGATTCTGTTCTACGTAATCCTTGCATGATTCAAAGATACTTATACTATTAAACTATTTGATTCTTTTTTATCCCTAATAGGGTTGAATTTATAAACGCACAAAGGGCACCCATAGGATGCCCTTTGTAATAATATCTATAAGATAATTAGTCTTCTTTTTTATCTTCTTCAGAAGCTTCGTCAGCAGCAGGTGCTTCTTCAGCAGCAGGTGCTTCTTCAGCAGCAGGTGCTTCTT
>JAPKBK010000122.1 GCA_028823435.1 Flavobacteriales bacterium | reverse complement strand
TTGGGTCATGGAGACTCAACGAAGACGTGGGAGGGATGTACTCTCTTGTTTGGCGGAAGATAAAAGGCAAGTGGTGTATCATTGCGGACCACTCTAGCGATTAGTCATGCCCTTGCTTCTCCCTGTTATTATTGTCACCGCTTGCATCTCAATTTATGCAATGAAACGCCCGGAAGTACTCAGTAAAATGATGCTTTCTCCCTATAAAGTATTACACAATAAGGAATATTATCGAATACTAACACATGGATTTATACATTCTGACGGGATGCATTTGGCCATAAACTTATTTGTATTGTGGGAGTTTGGAAGTGTTGTTGAAGTGGAATTTGGAGAGGGGTTCCCTTTTTTATATTTCGGGGCAATCATCGCAGCGTCTGTCCCAGCCATTGTGAAGCATAAAAACAATATAAATTACAATTCGTTAGGTGCCTCTGGCGCAGTCAGTGCAGTTCTAATGGCATTTATTGTCGCACATCCTTCACACACTTTGCTGCTGTTTTTCGTGATTCCCATCCCCGCTATATTGGCGGGACTGTTGTTCTTCATCTTTGAACGGTCAATGCAGAAAAGAGGCGGCACAGGGATTGCGCATGATGCTCATATATATGGCGCAGGGTTTGGTCTTATTTATGCTTTAATAAAAGACCCAAACGGATTGTCCAATATGTTGTCTGCACTTACAGGATTGTTCTAACCCTTACGTTTCAACGCTCAAGGTTCTATTCAACAATTCTAAACACATCCTCTTCAGGCAATTTCATAAAGTACCTTTCTCTTGCAACTCTTTCGAGGACTGCTGGATTAGACTTTATGTCATCTAAGCGCAATTGCAAATCAACATTTTTCAAAGATGTTTGTCTGACTTCAGCTTTCATCTCATTCAGTTCAATTTGTTCATCAATAATATAGAACAAATCAACATCGCTAATAAACATCACCCATGCAATTGCGATGATTGATGTTGCTGAATACTTGTTTCGTAACACATTTTTAAAGAAGCGTATTAAAGCCCGCTTCACATTTGATATCTGAGAACTTTTCGTCATTTACTCTTTTACTTTGTCATCTTCGGAAGGCCCTTTTTTCTTAGAGGGTTTCTTGGGGCTTTTCTTTTTCTTAACAGGTTTTGTCGTACTTACGATAGCTTCGTCTGCGCCATCAGGCATTGTTAAAACCCCACCCTTGACAACAGTAATCTTAAGGTCCTTTTCACCTACGGTATATTCAGCTTTTAACAAGTCTCCTTCTTCCACAGACGAATTGATAATTTCTTCTGCAAAGGGATCTTCCAAATGTTTTTGTATCGCTCTTTTTAATGGTCTCGCGCCGTATTTCTCATCATATCCTTTGTCTACGATGTAATCTTTTGCAGTTTCTGAAACTTCAAGTCCATATCCAAGATCTACGACTCTGCTCTTCAGAGCGGCTAGCTCTAAATCAATGATCGAGTGAATGTGTTCTCTGTTGAGAGATTTAAATAAGACCACATCGTCTATTCTATTTAAAAACTCAGGAGCAAAAGCTCTCTTAAGCGCTTTCTGAATAATCCCAGCCTTATTTTGATCCTCATTGTTTTCCTTGGCAGATGTGTTAAATCCTACGCCTGTCCCGAAATCGGCAAGTTGTCGCGCACCAATATTTGAAGTGAGAATCATCACCGTGTTCCTGAAGTCTACTTTCCGACCTAGGCTGTCCGTCATTTGGCCATCATCTAGCGCTTGAAGCAGGATGTTAAATACATCAGGATGTGCCTTTTCTATTTCATCTAACAGAACAATAGAGTAGGGGCGACGGCGAACTTTCTCGGTTAATTGACCGCCTTCCTCGTAGCCGACATATCCTGGAGGTGCACCGATCAATCGCGTCACAGCAAATTTCTCCATGTACTCACTCATGTCAATTCTAATGAGCGCATCATCACTGTCAAACATAAACTTAGCGAGTTCTTTCGCAAGCTGTGTTTTTCCGACCCCTGTAGGTCCTAAGAAAATAAACGACCCGATCGGCTTGTTTGGATCTTTAAGTCCAGCTCTGTTGCGCTTAATCGCCTTCACAACTTTCTTTATCGCCTCCTGCTGACCGATGACTTTGCTCTCAATGTTTTTATCCATCCTTGCGAGCTTTCCGCTTTCTTTCTCCGCAATTCTTTGGACTGGAATCCCAGTCATCATAGCAACAACATCTCCCACGTGATCTTCTGTGACAGAAACCCTCAGGTTTTTGCTCTCTTCATCCCACTTGCGTTTTGCGGTCTCTAAACGCTCATTTAAATTCCGCTCAGTATCTCTAAGTCTTGCAGCTTCTTCATAGCGTTGGCTTCTCACCACCCTGATCTTCTCTTCCTTGATCCTGTCAATTTCTTCTTCAATGTCGAGAATTTCTTGAGGGACATGAATGTTGTTCAGGTGGACCCTGCTTCCCACTTCGTCTAAAGCATCAATCGCTTTATCTGGGAGGTGTCTGTCAGTAATATAACGCGCAGTTAATTTCACACATGCATTTATAGCTTCGTCTGTGTAGACTACGCTGTGATGCTCCTCGTATTTGTCTTTAATGTTGTGTAAAATCTCTTTCGTTTCCTCTATCGAAGTAGGTTCAACTAAAACCTTTTGAAAACGACGTTCTAGGGCACCATCTTTTTCGATGTGTTGACGGAATTCGTCTAGGGTTGTTGCGCCAATACATTGTATTTCTCCTCTTGCAAGCGCTGGTTTAAACATATTCGACGCATCGAGAGATCCACTTGCACCACCTGCACCAACAATTGTGTGGATTTCGTCAATAAACAGAATGACATCAGGAGATTTTTCCAGCTCATTCATGACGGCCTTCATTCTCTCTTCAAACTGACCGCGGTACTTTGTTCCCGCAACGAGTGAGGCGACATCTAAAGTGACAATTCGTTTTCCATAAAGAACACGACTGACTTTCTTTTCAATAATTCTCAGGGCCAAACCCTCCGCGATCGCACTCTTACCTACACCAGGTTCGCCTATAAGTATTGGATTGTTTTTCTTTCTTCTTGACAAAATCTGTGAAACACGTTCAATCACTTTTTGACGACCGACAATGGGATCAAGCTTTCCATCTTCAGCCATTTTAGTTAAATCTCGCCCGAAATTATCGAGGACTGGCGTTTTGCTTTTTGCGTCACCCTTTCTTTTTGAAACACTGCTAGAAGATCCAGAGCCGCCACCTGTGGACGGTTCTTCATCAGGAGTCATGTCGTCGTCTGACATAGGCGCCTCTAATCTTGGGGAAGAACTGGTCCCCGTATTTTCAGAGATCATGTTCTCAAATTCTTCTTTTGCTATTTCGTAATCAATATTAAATGCATGTAAAGATTTTGTTGCAACATTGTCTTCATCTTTAAGTATGCTCAACAAAAGATGTTCTGTCCCTATCACAGGGCTTTTAAAAATCTTAGCTTCTAAATATGTGATCTTTAGAATTTTCTCAGCCTGCTTCACGAGCGGCATGTTGCCCGCACCCAAAGGGCTTCCTCCAGAAGGTCTGATTGAACTTTCGATCAGCTTACGAAGTTTTTGAATGTCACAGTTCAGTCCTTCTAAAATTCTGATTGCTGTCCCTTCGCCTTCCTTGATTAATCCTAACAAAAGATGCTCAACACCTATGTACTTGTGTTCTAGCCTCAAAGCTTCCTCACGACTAAACGTGATTACCTCTCTAACTCGTGGTGAAAATTTCGCGTCCATATCGTCTTCGGTTCTTTCTTTTCTTGTGATTATCAACTGCCCTTACTTAGATAACGAATAAAAATCAAATTCGTTGCTTTAGAGTTACACCAAATCTACATAGCGACCTTGAAATTCAAAAAGAATATGCCCTCTGTTATTCACAAGAAAATATCGCCAATTGTGAAGAATTGTCGTTGTTTTATGAGGTGATTCACTTTTTGCTTTTGTATTTTTGGAATCCTGTGTAATAGCTAAGAACACGCAACTTTAAGCGATGATTAGCAAGCAGAATTTTTGACGATTTAGCTGATAATATGGCAGAAGGAGAAAAGATCATCCAAATTAACATTGTGGATGAAATGAAATCAGCCTACATCGATTACTCGATGTCGGTCATTGTTTCAAGGGCATTGCCCGATGTAAGAGATGGGTTAAAGCCTGTTCACAGAAGGGTTTTATACGGAATGCTTGACTTGGGAGTGTACTCGAACAGAGCGCATAAAAAGTCCGCACGTATCGTGGGTGAGGTACTCGGTAAGTACCATCCTCATGGTGACTCGTCTGTGTATGACACGATGGTGCGAATGTCGCAAGACTGGTCGCTTAGATATCCAATGGTTGACGGACAAGGAAACTTTGGCAGTATCGATGGAGACAATCCTGCTGCGATGCGTTACACGGAAGCTCGTTTGCGTAAAACAGCTGAAGCAATGCTGGGTGACTTAGATAAAGACACCGTTGATTTTGCCGCAAATTTCGATGGCAGTTTAACAGAGCCTACAGTTCTTCCTGCAAGACTCCCGAACCTGTTGATTAACGGAGCTTCTGGAATTGCTGTTGGAATGGCGACGAATATGCCGCCACACAACCTTTCAGAGGTACTTGACGGTGTTGTTCACTATATCGAAAACGAGAATTGTACTGTAGATGATTTGATGGAGTTTGTCAAAGCGCCTGACTTCCCTACAGGCGGAATTATACATGGTGTATCAGGTGTTCATGAAGCCTTCAGAACAGGCAGAGGTAGAGTTGTTGTGAGAGGACGTACGAGATTTGAAGAAACCAAATCAGGCAGGGAAGTTATTATTGTCGAGGAGATCCCATATCAGGTTAATAAAGCTGACATGGTACGCAAAACAGCTGATTTGGTCAATGACAAGAAAATTGAAGGCATAAGCGAAATTCGCGACGAGTCTGACAGAAATGGAATGCGTATTGTCTATGAGCTTAAGCGCGATGCAATACCCAATGTCGTACTAAATAAATTATACAAGTACACAGCGTTACAGAACTCATTTTCAGTTAATAACATTGCACTCGTAAAAGGAAGGCCGATACTCCTGAATCTTCGAGATATGATTCAATATTTTGTTGAACATAGACATGAAGTCGTTGTGAGACGTACTCAGTTTGAGCTTAACAAAGCAGAAGAACGTGCGCACATACTTCAAGGGTTAATCATTGCACTCGACAATATCGATGCCGTGATTAAACTGATCCGTGCAAGCTCTTCTCCAGAAGAAGCCAGAAATGGATTAATGGATGCGTTTAAACTGAGTGAAATTCAAGCGCGTGCAATCTTAGATATGAGATTGCAAAAGTTAACAGGGCTTGAGCGAGATAAACTTAGGGCTGAGTATGACGAGTTAATGAGCATCATCACTGACTTAAAAGACATCCTTGCAAACAAGGAGCGTCGCATGACAATTATCAAGGAGGAACTTGCTGATATCCGTGATCGATTTGGTGATGAGCGTCGTTCAACGATTGAATTCAGTAGTGCTGAAGTGAGTATTGAGGACATGA
>JAPKBK010000121.1 GCA_028823435.1 Flavobacteriales bacterium | reverse complement strand
TTGCGAACCCAAGAACCTTGAATAGCCATAACGATTAAGCCGAAAATGGCAATTATAGGGACCAGATAAAGTATGTTGTCAATTAAAAATTGCATGATATTGTATTAAAGGTTAATCGGATAAGTTTCCCGGAAATTATGACTTAATGTAGGTTACAGTTTTCACAGCTTCCACAATTTCTTTGATTTGTGGTGTTGCTTCTTCAATGAGGGTAGTTGCAAAGGCGTAAGGCGTATCTGACTGACAGATTCTTACAATGGGCGCGTCTAGATAATCAAACGCATTGCGTTGAACCCTATAAGCAACCTCAGATGAGACTGAGCTTACAGGGAAGCTTTCCTCTACGATCACGAGACGGTTTGTTTTCTTGACAGACTCAATAATGGTGTCTAAATCAAGTGGCCTTATTGTAATGAGGTCGATAATTTCAACGTCGATGTCTTCTTTCGCCAATACATCTGCTGCAGCATGTACCGTTTTGAGAATCTTGCCAAAGGATACGATCGTGACGTCAGATCCTTTCTGTCTCACGTTTGCTTTTCCTATCGGAACAAGAAATTCTCCGTCGGGAATCATTCCTTTGTCGCCGTACATCTTCTCAGACTCCATAATTAATACAGGGTCGTTGTCGCGAATGGCCGACTTTAAAAGTCCTTTCGCTTCATAAGGTGTGAATGGCGTGACAACTTTCAGTCCAGGAATCGCAGAATACATGGCTTCATAACTCTGGCTATGCGTTGCCGCCAATTGTCCGGCAGGTCCGTTGGGCCCTCGAAAAACGATGGGGACGGTATACTGACCCCCGCTCATTTGTAGCATCTTGGCAGCGTGATTGATGATTTGGTCAGACGCCAAGACAGCAAAATTCCAAGTCATATATTCCACAATAGGTCGAAGGCCATTCATCGCTGCTCCGACTGCTATGCCAGTAAATCCAAGCTCTGCAATAGGTGTGTCGATGACTCTTCGCGCACCAAATTCCTCAAGCATACCTTTCGAAGCTTTATATGCTCCGTTGTATTCAGCAACTTCTTCACCGATCAGAAATACACGTTCATCACGTCGCATTTCTTCACTCATTGCTTCAGCTACAGCTTCTCTATATGTTATTTCACGCATGTTTCTAGGGAACAATTAGGGCGGCAAAGGTAAGTTAATATTCTCAAGCTTGACTTCATACCTTTGCCGTCCTGAGAAATACATCTCAGATTATATTTACTTGAGTATGAAATTGCTTGTTTGTATAAGTAAAGCCCCTGATACCACTAGCCGTATCGCCTTTACAGACGGAGATAAACGCTTCGATGAAAGTGGCGTCCAATTTATTGTGAATCCCTATGATGAGTGGTATGCACTTGTTCGTGCGATTGAACTTGTCGAGCAAAATGGCGGTTCTGTAACGACAATCACTGTCGGAGATGCCACCTGCGACCCTATTGTCAGAAAAGCACTTGCAATAGGTGCTTCAGATGCGGTCCGAATAGATGCGGTCCCAACAGATTCATCTCAAGTTGCGAGATTGATTGCAAATTATGCGCAAGATCAAGGGTATGATATTATTCTTGGAGGAAAAGAAACAATCGATAATAACTCTTCCGCGGTTCCTGCGATGATTGCAGAGTGTTTAGACCTTCCATATGTTGCCCTTGTTACCAAATTAGATATGTCTGGAGATGAGGCAACGCTAACAGCGGAAACAACGGGTGGAACGAATAACCTGTCAGTGAAAGGAACATTCGTCATGAGTGCTACAAAAGGAATCGCTGAGCAAAGAATACCCAACATGAGAGGGATTATGTCTGCGAGAACGAAACAGTTACAGGTTGTTGAGGCCTCTGCAGTTGAGATTTCAACTCACGTGGATGTTTTTAAATTGCCAGCCCCCAAAGGAGATTGTGTGCTAGTAGATGCAGATAACCCCGAAGAGTTGGTTCGTATTTTACGTGAGGAAGCAAAAATTATTTAAGATGTCAGTATTAGTATATATATCAACTCAAGCAGGTAAAGCCACAAATGCAGGCTTAGAAGTAGCATCCTATGCCAGTGCACTTGATTCAGGAGAAGTTGTTGCGCTCGTATCGGGTGACATTTCTGGTGATGGAGGTCTTGGTGCTGTGGGGGTTTCTAAAGTCTTACATTGTGCAGACGCACTTACCGACAACAGTCAGCAGTCTAAGCTTACAAAAGAAGCCGCGTTATCCATTGGTGCACAGATTGTTGTTTTTTCAGGGAACAGTATCGGAAATGCTGTAGCACCGCGTGTTGCAATTTCAATGAATGCTGGATATGTTGCTGGAGCGACCGATCTTCCAGAAGGAAAAACCTACGTGCGCAATGTTTTTAGTGGCAAAGCAACGGCGCATGTTCAAGTCACTACTGAGACAAGTGTGATTGCTGTGACTCCTAATTCATTTGGCATAAAAAACACAGGAGGTTCAGAAGCAACTGTTGAAGCGTTTTCTGCGGATGTGGGTGAGGCAAGAGTGACTTTCAATGGATTTACACCGACAAGTTCAGAAGGGACTGTGCCACTTCCAGAAGCTGTAAGAGTGGTCTCTGCTGGGCGAGGACTCAAAGGACCAGAGAATTGGGAAATTGTAGAAGATTTGGCAAAGGCATTGGGTGCATCTACAGCATGCAGTCGTCCTGTGGGTGACATGGGATGGCGTCCTCATCATGAGCACGTAGGCCAAACTGGCATTACAATTCGTCCTGACCTCTACATCGCTTGTGGAATATCGGGTGCGATTCAGCATCTTGCGGGCGTGAATCAAAGCAAAGTCATTGTCGTAATCAATACAGATCCTGAAGCGCCTTTCTTTAAAGCAGCTGATTATGGAATTGTTGGTGATGTATTCGAAGTTCTTCCTAAATTAACGGCAGCGATTAACGCACTCTAAAAGTTTAAGTTTAGATAGAGATGAAAAAAATAGACCTCGAAATATTTGATATATCCCACAGTGGGACTAATTCAGGGGCCTATGCTATGGTTTTAGTAGAGAAGGGCGGCAACAGGAAAATTCCAATTATTATTGGGAGTTCGGAAGCTCAGGCGATTGCGATAGAGCTTGAGAACATGAAGCCGAGCAGGCCTTTAACGCATGACCTGTACAAGAATACATTGACGTCATTTAACATGACGGTCACTGAAGTGTTGATCTACAATTACAATGAGGGTATCTTTTTCGCAAAAGTCATCGTGACAGATGGTGAAAGAATCATAGAAATTGATTCTAGATCCTCCGATGCTGTAGCGATTGCCGTTCGGTTTAGAATTCCTATTAAATGCTATGAGACGATTCTGCAATCTATGGGAATCGATCCAAGTGAGGATTCCACGTCTGAGGATGAGATAGATGAAGACGGAGAAACCGTCTTTGATGCTGTTGTTGACAATGTAGAGAAGCCCCCAAAGAAAATAGACAAATCGGAGGAATTGAAGGCGTTGCGAGATAAATTAAATCAAGCAATTGAAAATGAAGAATATGAGGCTGCTTCTATATTAAAGATTGCAATTGAAAAACTTGAATCTGAGAAATAAGATCACCATGAAAAAAGTAGGTATCATTATGGGCAGTACTTCTGACCTCCCGGTTATGGAAGAAGCGATGCGTGCGCTCGATGAGTTGGGCGTTCCTTACGAGTCAACTGTTGTAAGTGCACATAGGACACCTGACCGTATGGCTGAATATGCCTCTACTGCTGTTGAGCGTGGGTTATCTGTGATTATTGCAGGGGCAGGTGGCGCAGCTCACCTGCCAGGTATGACAGCATCTTACACACCATTGCCAGTCATAGGGGTGCCCGTTAAAAGTAGAAACTCGATTGATGGTTGGGATTCAGTGTTGAGTATTCTGCAGATGCCTTCAGGTGTTCCAGTAGCAACTGTAGCCCTAGATGGAGCTAGGAATGCGGGTATTCTCGCTGCGCAAATCATGGCCTGTTCAGACCCTGTTCTACTTGATAGAATCATCTTATTTAAGAATAACCTGAAATTAAAAGTCGAAAAGGCAACATCAACAGTGGAGAATCACACACCATCTTAATGTCGCATTTATCTTTTACTCCTTCAGAATTAAGTCCACAAAAGTGCCATTCATTTTTGTTAGGTGGGATTTCTCCTCGGCCGATAGCATTTGCGAGCACCATAGATCTGGAAGGAAGGGTCAACTTAGCCCCATTTAGTTACTTCAACGTTTTCTCAGCAAATCCGCCAATCTTAATTTTCTCTCCTGCAAGACGAGGCCGCGATAACACGACGAAGCATACACTCGACAATGTCCTTTCAGTTCCTGAAGTCGTTGTGAACCTCGTCGATTTTAATTTGGTTCACGCGTGTTCACTTGCAAGTACTGATTACGCTGCCGGAGTCAATGAATTTAAAAAAGCGGGACTCACGGAGATCCCATCAGACACCATTGCTCCTCCCAGAGTGATGGAATCACCTGTATCGTTCGAATGCAAAGTGCTTAGGGTGGATTCGTTTGGCGACAATCCAGGTGCTGGAAACCTTGTGGTGTGTGAAATTCATCGGATGCATTTCAGGGAAGATGTTCTCGACGCTAACGGATTGCCTGATGCACACTTGCTCGACCTCGTAGGGCGGTGTGGCGGGTCTCATTATGTCAGAGCTTCTGGAGATGCCTTGTTTGAAATCCCTAAGCCTGTATCAAATTTGGGAATAGGTGTCGACAATATTCCACAGGACATTCGTCTCAGTCGGTTTTTAACGGGGAGACATTTGGCAATGCTGGGTAACATTGAGTCATTGCCTGATGAAACAGATGTCAATGATTATAAATTAATTGAATTGTCATCCATTTTCATGGATTGCTGTGACGACGGTGAGCAATTAGAAAAAGAACTCCATTTACATTCAGCGCGACTTCTTGACAGTGGAAATGTTAATGAAGCGTGGAAAACACTTCTTAGTTTTAACCTCGGATAGTATTGTTTTTACAAGGTCTTCTTTTACCTTTATGGTATGTCATTTGAGGTAAAAGGTAAGATTAAAGTTCTGTACGATCGACAGGACTTTCCAAGCGGCTTTTATAAGCGCGATTTCGTTATAACTACGAACGAACAATATCCACAAGATATTAAATTTGGTGCGCTCAAAGAGCGTGTCGATCAGTTAAACGGCCTTGTAGAAGGCGATGAGTTAACTGTCAAATTTGATGTTAGAGGAAGAGAGTACAACGGGAATTACTACGTAGATTTAAATGCGTGGCGTATTGAACGAGGTGTTCAAGGTCAGTCACCTACAGAGAATAACGTTGATGCTCAGACTCAATCGGGTTCAGTGAGTACTGCCCCACTTCCTGAAGTCGCGCCTGTAGAGTTAAGTTCTGCACCTTCAAGTGAGGACGACCTGCCGTTCTAGTCACCCTCTATTTCTATAATTCATAGTGGAAAATCCCCGCATGCCCAAACTGTCTGATTGGCTTGAGGCTTATTCCCGTGGATTTCAACGTTTCCTTCCTTCACCATTTGCGATAGCTCTTATTCTAACAGC
>JAPKBK010000120.1 GCA_028823435.1 Flavobacteriales bacterium | reverse complement strand
AGAAGGGGTTTGGCCTAAAAGAGAAAGGGAGCTAAAAGCAAGTAAGATGCTGAATAAGAGGGCAACATGTTTCATTTTCTAGGTGATGTTAAGGCGTTTGCCTATCAGGGGCTTCGACGTATCGGTGACGCAAGATATTCACTTATGACGGATCCGATTGCGAAGTGTTAGTGATGTAAAGCTCGCGTTGTGGGAAAGGGATTTTAATTTTATTCGTACGGAAAAGGGTGTCTATCCTAAATCGAATGTCACTTTTAATAATCATTCTGTTCCATGGTGAACGCACCCATCCTCGGACTTCAAAATTGAGCGCTGAATCTCCAAATTCAGAGAAGACAACTTGAGGTGAAGGCGATTTGACGATTTGGGGTTGGGCAGTCATTGCTTCTAAAAGCAATTGACGAACAAGTTCAACATCACTGCCATAGGCAACGCCTACAGAGACGCTAATACGCGTAGATGTGAGACCCTGAGAGAAATTCATGACAGAGTTGCCCGCAATTTTTGAATTGGGCATCACCACGAGGTCCCCGTCTACCGTTTCCACTCTTGTTGCTCTAAGCGCAATGCCTTTTACTTTGACAAGATCACCATCAATCTCGAGCTCATCCCCCACTCTAACTCCCCCTTCAAATAACAATACGAATCCAGAGATGACATCATTAAAAAAGCCCTGAAGGCCTATCCCTACACCCACTAGGAGCGCCGCGGAACCCGCCCAAATTACAGTTAAATTAAATCCCAAAACTTCGATAACGATGAAAAACGTGACGATGTAAATCAGGGTGCGCATTAAACGGACAATCAAAAACCTTCGCCCTTCATCAATGTGCTTTAGTTTTAAGGCGCGCCGCAACCCCCACTTAAATAGCATAAACGTAACGTGCCCTAGAACAAGGGTCAGGAGAACTGCCAAGCCCCGTTCCATCGAAAGAACATAGCTCCCTAATTGAATGCTTTTCGACAAAAATTCATTTATCATTTGGGTAACGATCATTTGGGTAAGATTACAACACCTAAAGCTAAATTTAAATCTTTGACAATTCTGTCGAGTTTGATTTTTTCTCTCAGCAATCTATTCACCTCTGCATCTGAAATGCCTTTCAAAGAGAGTGCCGTGATGACGGTGTCAATATTTCTCTGGACATCAAACAACAGCAAGCGTGTCGTCGCGGATGATAGCGCCTGTTCGAGTACTTCTTCTTCTCGAATCGCAAAAATATGATGTTTGTTTGCCCAGTTTTCACTTAGACTGTATTTGTTCACGAGCATATTTGCTGCTCTGGATTGAATTTCAGGGGAAGTGTCTGTGAAAAAAGACTGAGATGAAGGCAATGTTCCCGCATCTAAACTCAACTTATATCTTGATAAAATATAATTTGTAGAATCGTTCTCCATGTCAAGGTTGTGGGTCTCAATGCGGTGTACCAAGAGCTCAGCGAATGGAACTTCTGTAAAGGAGGTCGGTGCTGAGTCCTCTTTTGTCTCACCACCTTTTGCGCCTTCTTCTAACTGTTCAGATTCGATCTCGACATTCACTAAAACCTCTCCATGCTCCAGTAAGAGTTTAATAATCGTGTCCTCTAACATGTCTCGCTTTGTGCGAACTCTTGCAGGGATTCCTGGCGCCAAATCTTCAGAAACATCCTGTGTGGGGTATTCCGTTCCCGGAAGAGGTGCAGAGGGAGGAGGGCCACTTGAAATAGCGCCTGTCTGCGTAAGTCGCGTCTGAGAAGATCTTTTTGCCGCTTTGTGAAGTCGCTTCTGAATCTCTTTTGCAACTTCAGCTTGAAGCAAATCTTCTGGCAACTTAATTCGTGCAGCCGTCGCTTGGATGTAAACTGAACGTTGAATTGCATCTGGGACGCATGCAATAGATTCAACGATGCTGTGAACGAGTTCCGCACGTTTTTGCGGGTTATCTCCCGCTTCTTGACTCAGGAAGTCCGACTTAAATGCGAGGAAATCTCGCGCATCTTCTTTGATGAACTTCTGGAATTCACTCGAACTCACTTTCTTTGAATAGCTATCCGGATCGTCGCCATCAGGGAAGGTGACAACCTTGACGTTCATCCCTTCTTTGAGTAGAATATCTATCCCTCTTAAAGCAGCAGTCATCCCCGCTCTATCTCCATCAAACAGGACTGTGACGTTTTTTGTGAAGCGGCGTATAAGGTGAGTTTGGGGTATCGTAAGCGCCGTACCGCTTGAAGAAACAACATTCTCCACGCCGCTTTGGTGCATCGCCATCACATCGGTATAACCCTCAACAAGAAAACACATGTCCTCTTTACTGATCAGAGGTTTCGCCAAATGAATGCCATACAGCGCCCTTGACTTGTCGTAAAGGGGACTCTCAGGACTGTTGAAATACTTGGCGATCTTTTTCTCTGTCTTCAGCGTTCTCCCGCCAAACCCGATCACTCTGCCTGTCACATCCCTAATCGGGAACATGACCCGACCTCTAAAAAAGTCAAATAGCTTATCACTTTTCTGACTTTTTGAGCTTAATCCGGTTGCGACAAGTCTCTCCTCAGCATACCCCGCAGCCAAAGCCGCATTTGTAAATACATCCCAACCGTCAGGAGAAAATCCCACTTGAAATTTCTCGATGATCTCATCCCGAAACCCTCTGTTTTTAAAATAGCTTAGACCTACGGCTTTACCCACTTCTGTGTTGAGGAGATTGTCAGTCAGCCATTTCTGGGCCCAAGAGGTAATTGCACCGAGGCTTTCTCTTTCAGTGGACGCGACGATTTCCTCAGGGGTTTGCTCTCTCTCCTCGATCTCAATGTTGTAACGACCTGCAAGAATTCTAAGCGCTTCGGGATAGCTGACTTTTTCCTGTTCCATTAAAAAAGTCGCCAAAGACCCTCCTTTTCCTGAACTGAAACATTTGAAAATGCCTTTGCTTGGAACGACATAGAAAGAAGGCGTTTTCTCATTTGTGAAAGGACTCATCCCCCTGAAGCTACTCCCCTGCTTTTTCAAATCCACATAATCTCCTATGACGTCTTCAATGACGGCAGTTTGGTGGATTAATTCGACGGTCTCTTTAGGTATCACAAAAGCGAAGGTAAGACGGTGAGTTGTTAAACCTTTTTAAAATTGACGCTAGTTTAACGAAAGTATGCTTGAATTGTGGGTTCAGATGTATTTTGCATGCAATGAGAGGCATTAAAATATCATGGTTGGTGGGGATCATTGCTTTGGCGGTCGTAGGTGTAAGCTTTTTACAGGTAAAATGGCTGAGCAATGCCCTTGAGTTGAGGCAGCAAGTTTTTGACCAAACCGTAGAACAATCCCTCAATACGATTTCACACTGGATCATGTTTGACGCACAAGGTCTCAAATTGTCACCAGATTCCTCTTCCTTCTATCAAGGACAAGTTCTCATTGCGGACGGCATGCAGAATCAATCCCGTGGCGTACTGCTTCGCATGGAATCGCTCCCTATGGATTCGTTGGTCGCACTGGCGCTTGCGGAAAATGGCGTCACCGCCAAGGCCGTTTATGGAGCCTTTGACAGATATGGGCAGCCGGCATACCTTGAGGGTGAAAATGAGATTTATCGCGAAGAATTAATTGGCGAAGGGTACGACGTTGCGCTCGGTCCATTGCAATTGCACGTTTTTTTTCCAAACCTAAAAAAACACTTACTCAACTCTCAATTGGGCGCATTTGTCTTATCGGGCTTTATGCTTCTGGTCATTGCCATCGCACTCATTTATGTGATGCGGTCAGTGGTGAAATCAAATGAACTGGTTCGAATTCGCCGTGACTTAATGAACAATCTGACGCATGAGCTTAAGACGCCTATCTCAACAATTGGATTGGCCAGTGAAGCTTTAGGAGACAAAGATTTGGACCTAAATGAAGAACAAACAAGCCACTATATCGGCATGATTCGAGGAGAGAATAAGCGGCTTGGCGTACTCGTAGAAAAGGTGCTTCAGGCGAGTCTTACAGATTCTAAATCCATGAAGCTCTACATGCAACAAGTCAACGTTCACGATATAATAAAAGAGGTCGTCAGAAACGTTACAATGCAAGTCCGGCGAAAAGGAGGGAAAATCGATCTCAACATTGTGGCGGAAAATCCGATCATTCAAGCCGACAGTATCCATTTAACAAACGTCATTTTCAATCTCATCGACAACGCAATTAAATACTCCCCAGATGGCGCTCAGATAGAAATATCCAGTTCTCAAACAGATGAGGGTGTCGAATTAAGGTTTCGAGACAGAGGTCTTGGCATTCCGAAGGAGTTTCTTGGCAAGGTCTTTGAAAGGCTATTTAGAGTACCCACTGGGAACGTTCACGATGTAAAAGGATTTGGCCTCGGTTTGAGCTATGTGAAAAACGTCGTTGAACGGCACCACGGCACCATTTACGCAGAAAGTGAGCCCCTTGTAGGAAGTACATTTGTTATGAAATTGAAATCCAACCCTAGCCCCTAGCATGAAAACATCACCCATTCGCGTTCTCCTTTGTGAGGACGACCCTAATCTCGGAAAACTACTGTCCGACTACCTCAATGCGAAAGGATTTTCAACAACATGGGCACAAGATGGTGCCGAAGGATTGAAATTGTATCACCGAGAAACATTTGACTTCATCATTTTGGATGTCATGATGCCAAGGAAAGATGGCTTTGAAGTCGCGACTGAAATACGAAAAGAAAGCAAACAGATTCCGATCCTGTTCCTCTCCGCAAGAGGCATGAAAGAGGATACGCTAGAGGGATTTAAAGTAGGTGCCGATGATTATATGACGAAACCATTTAGCATGGAAGAGCTCTTGGTTCGTATCAAGGCAATTCTAAGACGGACTGCATCTCTGCCTCAAGAGGGAGAAGAGGTGACCAAGTTCAATATTGGCAAATTCGAGTTCGATTATAACATACAGCAACTCAGCCTTGATGGCAATGAACATCGCCTCACCACAAAAGAGAATGAATTGCTCTTTTTACTTGTCAAACATAAGAATGGACTGCTAGAACGCAACCATGCTTTGTCTGCGATATGGGGAGATGCAAATTACTTCAATGGTCGAAGCATGGATGTCTATGTTGCAAAGCTCAGGAAGCACTTAAAAGAAGATAACAGGCTGGAAATCCTCAATGTTCATGGTAAGGGCTTTAAACTCATAGCTCCAGAAGCTTAAAAAGAACTTTATTTTTCGTATATTCGCGCCCTTCTAAAACTAGTTGCTCGTGTCTGAAATGATAAAAATCCTTGCTGGTGATTCTTCCCTAAGTTTTGGGAAGAGAGTGGCTGATGCATATGGCACTGAGCTAGTACCCACCACTACGACTCGTTTTTCTGACGGTGAGTTTGCTGTCAGCATTGAACAAACAGTACGTGGAAAGGAGGTTGTAATCGTTCAATCTACATTTCCTCCTTCGGACAATTTATTTGAACTGCTTCTTTTAATCGATGCTGCAAAACGTGCAAGCGCAAAGCGTATTATAGCCGTGATGCCCTATTTCGGAATGGCGCGTCAGGACAGGAAAGACAAGCCACGTGTCGCAATTGGGGCGAAACTTGTTGCAAACATGCTTATGGCAGCAGGTGTAGATCGTGTCATCACAATGGATCTGCACGCAGATCAAATTCAAGGGTTTTTTGAGGTTCCTGTAGATCACTTATTTGGTTCAACGCTTTTCTTAAACCACATTAAAACCCATCTCCAAACAGACAATCTTTGTATTGCCACTCCTGACACTGGCGGAACAAAAA
>JAPKBK010000119.1 GCA_028823435.1 Flavobacteriales bacterium | reverse complement strand
AGTTTTTCGTTACAAAACTGTACAATGAGCACAATATCCCGAACTTAGAGGCGTAATAAGTGCACATTATGAACGGCAGAATAAATTTTAGAAATATCTTCTTTTATGTAGGGTTCTCTCTGGTCTTGATATTGGGAACTGGCTTTGGAGACATTTCGGCTCAGGAGGATAGGCCCGTAGGCACCTGGAAAGACTATTTCCCGTATGGTGTTGTTCTCGAAGTTGTGGCTGGACTGGATGAAGACGGTGCCAGTATCGCTTTTGCCAGAACCGAGTATGCTATTTTTAGAGTTGAATCGTCTACAAATGTGACAACGAGAATAAGTCAAATTCAAGGGCTTTCTCAATCAAATCCTACAGCCATGAGCTGGTATAGATCCACTGAGATCTTAATCGTAGGATATGCAGACGGAAATATAGACCTGGTCTCATATGGTGGCACCTACAATATGCCCGACATTATTGCCAGCAGCCTCATCGGTGACAAAGGAATACGGAAAATTCTCGTTTTTGATGACGGAGCGTACCTGGCTTGTGGATTTGGGGTTGTGGTCTTAGACTTGGAGAAATTCGAGGTTAGGGATACATGGTTTGTGACTGGATCTCAAGATTTACGAGAGGTTTTGGATGTATGTTTGGTCGAAGACAAATGGGTTGTCGCCACAGACGCTGGGGTCTTTGAGGCGCCTGTTAATCATCAATTTCTTTCTGGCGCAGATGCTTGGACGAGGTGGGAGGATTTGCCGGAAGCCCCCGACCAATACACGAGCGAAATAGAACGTTTCGGTGGGGACATCCTTGTCACCCTAAGCCAAGGTGCAACAAGTAGGTTATGGATTATGCATGCTGATGGCACATCTGAAATATTTCCGGGATGGGCTTTGGAGGGTGAAGAGATGTGGGGATTGGACGTTCATTCGGACACGCTTGTTTTAGGGCGTTGTTGTGGCGTAGACCTTTATGATTCTGAATACAACCCCATTCCTGAAAACAACGAATTGGGTGATTGGATGCAGGTTCGAGGTGTGGCGTTTGACAAAACTGGCGCTGGTGTGGTTTGGATTGCAAGCAGAATAGGTGGCCTGTTGCGATATGTTTCGGATTCTGAAGCAGGACTAGAAAATGGCGTTTTTGCTCCCACAGGTCCAGCCACCGCAGATGTAAGAAAAATAGATTGCTGGAATTCAAACTTGTGGCTTGCAACTGGGGGTGTTGATGCTTCTTGGGTACCAAACTACAATTCTGAAGGCATTCTGGGTTTCGTGGACGGGAATTGGATTGATGTCGCGGAAGTCGATGGTCAAAATGATATTTCTGGGATAAGAGATTACATGGCCGTCAGTATTGACCCACTCAACCCCAAACATGTGATGTTTGGGTCATTTGAAGAGGGACTCATTGAAGTCCTCGATGGTGAAATTATTGAGATTTGGAATGAATCAAACAGCACCATACAGCAGGGCGATTTCGGTGGGAGTCCCCGGACTGGAGTTACAGGAGTAGATTTTGACAAATTTGGCAACGTGTGGTTCACAAACTTTTTCAGCAACAATCCGTTGCAAGTGCGCTTGGCAGACGGCACATTCGTCGCAATGGATTTGGGGGATGACCTTACCTCCAGCGACAATGTGGGCGAGCTCATGGTGACAAGAGACGGGTATGTTTGGGTGATTCTCCCAAGAGGAGGAGGACTTCTGGTTTTAGATCCAAACGAAACGCCAGCAAACACCTCAGATGACGATTGGCGGTTTTTAAACATCGACGCTGATCACGGAGGGCTCCCTTCAAATTACATCAACTCACTTGAGGAAGATCTGGATGGAGAGATTTGGATTGGAACAGGTTCGGGACCTGCAATATTCTACAGGTCAGCTGCGCTGTTTGAAAATGACTATGAAACGACCGCATCGCAAATACTTATTCTGCAAGACGGAAATTACCAGTACCTTCTTGAAACAGAAGAAGTCACTTCCATACAGATTGATGGTGGAAATAGAAAATGGATCGGAACCTCGGGTTCCGGCATCTACGTTCTGAGTGATGATGGACTCACCATCGAACGTCAATTATCTACCGAAAATAGCCCCCTCCCCTCAGACAATATTCTAGACATTGCTATCAACCAAGCCAGTGGAGAAGTCTTCATCGCCACCACGCGGGGAATCATTTCATACCTAGGTGAAGCCACCAATTGGGATTCCGAAATGGAGAATATGTTTGTGTTTCCAAATCCAGTGGATGCTTATCATGAGGGACCCATTACCATTGATGGCTTAGCCTTTGAGAGCACGGTACATGTCACAGACGCATCTGGAAGAGTCATCGCGGTTGTGGAGTCAATGGGAGGCCGAGCGATATGGGATGGGAGGTTAAGTGATGGGGCGTTGGCCCCATATGGTGTCTATTTAATTTTCGCAACAAACGCTGACGGCAAAACCTCAGCCACGACAAAACTTGCAATCACGCGTTGATTGTCTCAAATAATCAAAATGAAAACGCCGACGCTACCCCCATCTAAATTGCCCGAGGTAGGGACAACGATTTTTACAACAATGTCTGCGTTGGCTTCAGAACATGGGGCGCTGAATGTGGCACAGGGATTTCCGGATTTATCCCCTCCCACAAACCTAAAAGAAGCTGTAAAGAGAGCGATTGATGAAGGGTACAATCAATATGCACCTATGGCGGGAGATCCAGGACTTCGCGCTTGGATCTCTGAAATGTACATTCAAGCGCATGGCGCATTTTACAATGCAGACTCTGAAATAACCATCGGAGCTGGTGCATCGTCTTTGCTGTTTGCCGCAATACAGGCGCTCGTATTCCCTGGAGACGAAGTCATTATCGTAGATCCTGCATACGATTTATACGCCCCGGCTGTTCATCTTGCGGGAGGAGTCATCGCAAGAGCAGCACTCCCCCAGCCTCCAAATTTAGGTGGACCCGGAGGCGCTATAGATCCTGAGGTTATTCGCAATCTTATGTCTGATAAAACGAAGTTGGTCATTATAAATGCACCTCACAATCCTACGGGTGCGTGCTTTACCTCAGAGGGTTTAAACGAACTCGCAGATGTCCTGTCTGAATCAAATTGTTTTTTATTTAGTGACGAAGTGTATGGGCCCATGAATCACGATGGCAGACCTTTTTTAAGTGCGGCTGGACATCCTGGACTTAAAAACAGAACACTTGTTTTCGGAAGTTTCGGGAAACTGCTTCACGCAACTGGATGGAAAATAGGTTGGGTTACAGCGCCTGAAGAAATCACAAGAGAACTTAGAAAAATACATCAGTATGATGTGTTCTCTACGGGAGCACCTATCCAAAGAGGACTCGCTCAGTACCTCATCACAGATGACGCTTCAAAACACTTGCGTGAACTGGGGCCTATTTATGAAAAGAAGCGCGACAGACTCTTAAAAGGTTTGGAGGGAACAGCGTTCATTTTCTCTCCCGCGGAAGGAGGGTATTTCCAAATCCTAGATTACAGCAAGCTCGATTCTCGTGGCGACATTGAAGTCGCTCGTGAGTGGACGATAAAGCACGGAATAGCCACGATTCCGATTTCTCCATTTAGAAAACGTGGAAGTCAAGAGGCCAAAGCGGAGAAGCGTTTGAGAATTTGTTTTGCAAAAGGCGACAGTACCATTGATGAAGCCATCGAAAAACTCCGAGCAATTGACATGTATTATAAATCGCGATGAGTTCAAGTCAAAATAAGGCGCCCCTACTTCATATCGCAGGGATACAATCACCGATTATTTGGGAAGATCCCAAGGCAAATCGCGTGGCCTTTTCTGAACGCATTGAGCGCGCCATGAAGGAGAAGAAAGATCTTGATCTAATCGTCCTTCCAGAAGTATTCACCACGGGGTTTTCAATGGATATTGATTCTATAGACGCATGGAAGTCTGGCGAAACACTAGATTGGATGCGTGACCTTGCAAAGCAGTACAATGTCGCAATCACGGGAAGTGTTGCTTTTAGGTTTGAGGACGCTGTTGCTAGAAATCGGAGTTTGTTTGTAAAACCTGATGGAAGTTTCGAATTCTATGACAAGCGACATCTGTTCACGTTTGGGAAAGAGCACGCACATTATCAAGGAGGAGAAGCGCGAAAAATAGTTGAATTCCGAGGGTGGCGAATCCTCCTACAGATATGTTACGACTTGAGGTTCCCATGTTTTTCCAGGAATTCTATGTCGAACACATACGATGTCGCACTTTACGTGGCGAACTGGCCTGAAGTACGTCGTCATCCATGGAGAACGTTGCTTCAAGCCCGAGCAATCGAGAATCAATGCTACGTCGTGGGCGTAAATCGAACAGGTTCTGACCCCAACAACATTGCCTATCGTGGAGATAGTTTAGGGGTAGACCCGTATGGTCACATTTTAAGTGAGGCCGAGCAAGGAGAAGCTCTCACGCTTGTTTGCAATCGCGCTTCGCTTGATGGGTTCCGCGCAAAGTTCCCCGTACTTGAGGACGCTGATTAAAGTGACTCCTTACTTAAAAGCGTTTTCGCCAGTGATGTCCATTCCTGTAATCAGGAGGTGAATATCATGTGTCCCCTCATATGTAATCACCGATTCAAGATTCATCATGTGACGCATAATAGGGTATTCATTCATAATCCCCATTGCCCCTAGCATCTGACGCGCTTCGCGAGCGATGGTAATGGCCATATCGACATTGTTGCGTTTGGCCATCGAAATTTGAGCCGTGGTGGCACGACCTTCATTGCGAAGTTGACCCAAGCGAAACGTCAGAAGTTGCGCCTTCGTTATTTCTGTAATCATCTCAGCCAACTTCTTCTGTTGAAGTTGAAACGCTGCAATGGGTTTGCCAAACTGTATCCTCTCTTTAGAATAACGAAGTGCTGTATCGTAACAGTCTAATGCTGCTCCTATGGCACCCCATGCAATCCCGAAACGTGCTGAATCCAAGCATCCAAGCGGCGCTCCTAGCCCTGATTTTTCAGGAAGAATATTTGATTTAGGCACACGGACATTGTCAAAAATAAGTTCACCTGTGTCAGATGCTCTAAGTGACCACTTGCCCTTCATAGTAGGCGTTGTGAAGCCTTCCATCCCTCGCTCAACGATAAGTCCATGGATACGGCCCGCCTCGTTCTTCGCCCATACCACTGCAATTTGTGCAAATGGCGAATTGGAAATCCACATCTTCGCGCCGTTTAAGATGACATCATCACCATCTTCGACATAGCTCGTGATCATGCCACCTGGATTAGATCCGTGGTCAGGCTCAGTCAAACCGAAGCATCCAATCCACTCTCCAGTCGCAAGTTTGGGCAAGAATTTCATTTTTTGTGCTTCAGAACCGTACTTCCAAATGGGGTACATCACTAAAGAACTCTGAACGGAAGCGGTTGAACGCAGTCCAGAATCACATCTTTCGAGCTCTTGCATGATGAGACCATAGGAAATTTGGTCCAAACCAGCACCACCATATTCCTCAGGGATATAAGGACCGAAAGCCCCTATCGCCCCAAGACCTGGGAGTAAATGCTTAGGGAAAACCTGTTTCTCAGCTGCTTCCTCAATGATCGGGCTCACTTCTTGCTTCACCCAAGCACGTGCCGCATCGCGGATAAGCTTTTGCTCCTCTGTGAGGAGATCATCCATATTAAAGTAATCGTGTCCTTGAAATAAATCTGTACGCATCTTGATGTGTTTATTCGCTTTGCAAATCTAATCCTTTTCTGACGCTTCGTATGCAACATCCACCTCTAAAGGCAGGATGCCATC
>JAPKBK010000118.1 GCA_028823435.1 Flavobacteriales bacterium | reverse complement strand
GCGATACATTCTCCTTGTTCAACAATCTCACCATCTTTCATGACGACGACGAAATCTGCAATATCTCGGACCACGTCAAGGTCATGTGTTATAAAAAGAATCCCTAAATCACGCTCTTTCTGAAGACGAACCAACAATTCTAAAATGGTCTTTTGAACTGTAACATCTAATGCGGTTGTAGGCTCGTCAGCGACAAGAATTTTGGGGTTACACGCAAGTGCGATTGCGAGCATGACGCGCTGTTTTTGACCCCCGCTTAGCTCGTGAGGATATTTATATATCGCGGTTTCTGGCTCTGGTAATTCAACCTCTTTGAAAAGCGCGAGGACTCTTTTCATGGAATCAGACCTGTTTAATCCCGTGTGAACGGCCAATGGCTCAGAGACTTGTTCACCTACTTTCATTGATGGATTCAACGAAGACATCGGATCTTGAAAAACCATGCTTATCTCTCTTCCCACTGGCGTAATCGGCTTTTTGTCAGCTTCTACCCACGCCACACCATCAATCCCTTTGACGTGACCTCGAATAACACGTCCATTTGATGGAAGGAGCCCCATGATCGCTGTAGATGTCACGGTCTTCCCCGACCCCGATTCTCCAACAATTGCTGTGGTCATTCCTTCGTATACGTTGAAGGATACCCCAGAGATTACTGTTTTTTCGAATGCTACTTCTAACTGGTCAACTTGAAGAAGAGGTTTCAAAATTATAGCGTACCGCGGTTTTCTTGTTCGCGTTCTATGGCCTCAAATAGCGCTTTAAAATTGCCTTTTCCAAATGAAGTTGCCCCATTTCTCTGAATAATCTCAAAAAACATCGTCGGTCTGTCTAACACCGGTTTTGTAAATAACTGAAGCAGGTAACCGTCTTCATCTCTGTCAATCAGAATCCCGAGTTTTCTTAATCCTTCGATGTCCTCGTCGATATCTCCAACACGGTCTAGAATATCGTCGTAATAATTGTCTGGGACATATAAGAAATCTACACCCCTGGATTTTAGGGCTGTGATTGTTTTAATGATATCGTTTGTCGCCACGGCTATGTGTTGGCACCCCGAACCGCCATAGTATTCGATGTACTCCTCTATTTGCGACTTCTTTTTCCCTTTTGCAGGTTCGTTGATCGGAAATTTAATCCGACCATTCCCATTGCTCATTACCTTGGACATGAGGGCAGTGTAATCGGTTGAGATGTCCTTGTCATCGAAGGAAATGATTTGGGCAAACCCCATCACCTCGGCATAAAACTTACCCCAAGTATTCATTTCACCCCAGTTTACATTGCCGACCATGTGGTCGATGTACAACAGTCCTGTGTCTACGGGTTGGTAATCGGGATTCCAGGCGCGGTATCCCGGCATAAAGACCCCATTGTAATTGTGCCTCTCTACGAATACATGAATCGTTTCTCCATATGTGTGAATGGCACTGAGTACGACTTCACCATTGTCGTCTTTTCGAACCTCAGGCTCGAATGCGCTTTTTGCGCCTCTTTTTGTGGTTTCCTCCCAGCTCTTTTTTGCATCCTCAACCCACAGCGCAATGGTTTTTACACCGTCACCGTGGTCGTTAAGATGTCGATTTAACTCACCTCCAGGCCGAAGAGGTGACGTGAGGACGAGGATGATTTTATTCTGCTTAAGGACATATGAAACAGAATCTGTGCTGCCTGTTTCAAGTCCCTTATATGCGAGAGGCTGAAACCCCCAAGCAGTCATATAGAAGAATGCGCTTTGCTTTGCATTTCCGACAATAAATTCAACGTAATCTGTCCCCAGTAGAGGGAGAAAGTCTGCGGCTTCAGGAAGAACCTTGTCAAGCAGAGGGATTGTGTTTTCTGACATATCTATGTTATTTCTTAACCCAAGATTTGTAGTAATCGGGATATTCTAGGTCGAGTGCTTGTTGCGTGAGATGAAGCGGTTTAAATGTGTCAACCATCACTGCCGTTTCAGGTGTTTCTTTCTTTCCGATGCTCTGTTCTATCGTCCCGGGGTGCGGACCGTGGACAATACCAGCTGGGTGAAGCGTAAGTTGCCCTGGCTTCACACCCACTCTGCTCATAAAGTCTCCATCAACATAGTAAAGCAATTCATCCGAGTCGATGTTGCTGTGATTATAAGGCGCTGGGATAGAATCAGGATGGTAATCGTAAAGTCTGGGTACAAAACTACAAATCACAAACCCTGCCGCTTCAAAGGTTTGGTGGGTAGGAGGGGGGAGGTGAATTCGGCCAGTAATGGGTTCGAAATCTTTGATGTTAAATGCATAGGGGAATAAAAACCCGTCCCAACCCACAACATCAAAGGGGTGGGCAGCATAAATGTAATCGTGAATCAAACCATTTTTCTTGATTTTCACGAGGTAATCCCCCAACGCTTCATGAACGACGAGCTCACTTGGTGTTCGGAAGTCACGTTCACAATATGGACTGTTCTCTAAGAGTTGTCCGAAATTATTTCGATAACGTTTGGGTGTAAAAACAGGCGCTGTAGAAGCCACGATCAACAGTCTGTTGTCTTCAGAATTAAATTTAAATCGGTAAATGATTCCCTTCGGGATTACCAAATAATCCCCCTTGCCAAAAACAAGATTTCCGAACATTGTTTCCAAAACTCCGCTGCCATGATGAACGAAAATCGTTTCAGCTTGATCGGAGTTTTTATAGAAAACATCATCCTCAATTTTCGGAGGAGATGCGAGTTCAATGGTGAGGTCCGAATTGAACATTATCGGGACGCGAGAGTCTAGATAATCCTTGCCCGGTAGGACATTAAACCCCTCTAGTTTTCTGGAGTGCAAGTTACATTCGACGGCAATTTCAGGTCGTACATCAACGCTTCCCAGAACTTCCTTCACCATCGTCGGGTTGTTGTAATGATAGAGGATTGAAGTGATCCCTGCAAACCCAGCTGTACCGAAAACCTGTTCACGGTAAAGACTTCCATCTTTTTTGCGAAACTGAACATGTCGCTTATTGGGAATATCCCCCAGTTGCTGATAAAAAGGCATTTTTCTCTTAATTAAATACCTCGCTAAGGTAGTTCAGAGAAATTTGATATTTACGTGCTTTGTCGCCGCGCAATCAACTCTCTTTTGCAGTTATGAGCTTCGCGTACCACGGAAGTTCTCCCTCTTTACTTAAGGGCCATTGTAAGCTCAGTTTGGTGCCAGCCTTTAATGATTCGTTTGGATTGAGTCTGTTTTTACGAACAATCGCAGATGTTTTAATGCCATATATCTGCGAGATCTCCCACATGGTTTGGCCTTGACGAACAGTATGCCAAGTATATGCTGCATGATTCTTCTTAGGCTGTAAGTAAATCTTATCCCCCAGATTGAACACATGACTTTTCGGGACGCCATTGTACTTGCGAAATTGCCAAGGCATCATGTCGAGCTCCTTTCCCAAGCTTTTTTGGGTGTCACCTTCACGTGCGAAAACAAATTGAATCCCATGTTCAGTTGTTCTAATTCGCCGAGCCCCACCATCATTTGTAGGAGAATTTCGGGCTGCTCGAGCCTTTGATTCAGAGCCAAGTCTGTCAGAAATCACCTGTTGTTCTTTCACAATCTCAGTTTCCACCTTTGTTTCAGCCTTTCCTACTTCGGCAAGCGCATCATGCCCTTCTACATCTAATACATTTAGGTTGTGGCGTTCAATTAATGTGATCAGTCTTTCAGCGTATTCAGGGTTTGTCGCATAACCACATTTTTTCAACCCTTTTGCCCATCCTTTATAGTCATCGAGGTCCAGTTCAAATAACATCGCATATCGGCTTTTCAGCAAGAACTTACTGTGGTCTTCATAGCTGTCTTTGGGGTGGTCATACACTCTGAAACACTCCCCTTTTTCATCGTCGTCATGGTACGTTCGGCCGCCGACCCAATCACTGTGGCACTTAATTCCGAAGTGATTGTTAGACTTCAGAGCCAATGTACTTACCCCGTTGCCGCTTTCAAGAATCCCCTGAGCGAGCGTAATACTCGCAGGGATGTTGTATTCTATCATTTGAGAAACAGCTTCTTTTTTCCATTTGTCAATGTAGTCTTCAGATGAAACATCGTCATTTGCAAAAATGCCAATTCCGCAAAACAAGACACACGCCCCAAGGAGTGAGGCGATGCGCAATACAGTTGTTTTAAATAATGACATGTAGAGAGGATGTTGTAGAGTAAAGAAAAAAAGTGTGCAATAGCTACTAGCTGCAAGATAAAAACCCACCTGTCACCTTTCACTTGACAGTTGTTTTCTCCTCAACGTGAAAATGTGTAAAACCTTATCCAGCGATACCTTATCCAGGTGTTGCATCGAATTCTCTCACCACCACCCCGGTGCTGTCCGAGAACTGCCAAACCCCAGTTTCAAACCCCCGACTGTAATGCCCCAAAATATTCACCGCTCCATTTGGGTGCCAGGTTTGGTAGGTGCCATCAGTTAATCCGTTTGTAAAACAATTAAGAGACCATTTCATGCCATCAGGATAGAATGTATCCCAACACCCAATTTTCAAATCCGACCCATCCCTGCTCACAACCCTGCCACGTGTTTGTATCTTAAAATTATCATAATAAGAAAGAACCTCAACGGTATCCCCTTTGAGAGATACCCTCTCCTCTTTCACATTGCCATTGCTCCATGTCGAAGTCACCTCAACGGTCCTGCCTTTATACCCCGTGTCCCCACAGCCTATTGTTGCAAATACAACCATCCATACTGTGACACGCCCTTTTATCTTCATCGGTTTCGTTCAATTGTAAAATCAAGCAAATTAATTAAAGCTTTCCGCGCTTCAGTATCTTCAAAGACATCAAGCATTTCGACCGCTTCATTTCTTAAGTTGGCCATTTTAGTTCTTGCATATTCAAGCCCTGGACCTTCAATAACAGCCTGAATCACTGCCTTCACTGCCTTCGGATCTTTAGGGGCTTGTTTCACCAGTTTAAGTAACCGTTTGCGGGTTCTTCGATCGGCTTTTTCAAGTGTATGGATGAGAGGCAGCGTTAATTTCTTCTCCCGGATGTCTTGGCCAGTTGGTTTCCCCGTTTTTTTTCCATCACCGAGATCTAGTAAATCATCTTTTATTTGAAAGGCCAATCCCGTTTTTTCTCCAAAGGCCCACATTGTATCAATCTGCGCCTGGCTTGCACCTGTTGAAGCAGCTCCGCAAGCACAACACGCAGAAATTAAGGATGCGGTTTTTCTTCGGATGATCTCAAAATAAATGTCTTCCGTGATATTTAGATGTCGCGCTTTTTCAATCTGCAAAAGTTCCCCTTCACTCATTTCTTTCACAGCTTTCGACGTGAGTTTTAACAAGTCAAACGCCTCAGCATCTACCGCGGTGAGTAGTCCTCGGGAGAGCAAATAATCACCTACAAGTACAGCAACTTTCTTTTTCCAAAGTGCTTGAATAGAAAAGAATCCACGTCTCAGGTTACTTTCATCAACGACGTCGTCATGCACCAAGGTAGCAGTGTGTAGCAACTCGATTAAAGACGCCGCAGTATTTGTTTTCTCAGTACACTCGCCATGGATTTTGGCAGAAAGAAAAACGAAAATAGGTCTCATTTGTTTGCCCTTACGCTTCACGATATAACGCATAATTATATCTAAAAGTGCGACATCTGAGCGCAGGGTTTCTCTGAAATGACCAGAGAACGCCTTCATCTCTTCCGCAATCGGCACTTGAATTTCTTTTATACTAGGCATAGTGGACAAAGGTACGGCTTATCTTTGCGCTATGATTCGATCCATGACAGGCTA
>JAPKBK010000117.1 GCA_028823435.1 Flavobacteriales bacterium | reverse complement strand
TCCTTGTCACTTTCTAGTGCTTGACTGTATTCTAGTTCTTCGATAGATTTAGATAATTTCATGTTTTCTATGCTATAGGATGGCGATATGCAGCGGAGTAATACCCACTAGAATAATGGTCAAGTTGACGTTCAATATCCCCCAAAAGACTTGACGCACCAAACCTAAACAAATCAGGCTCTAACCATCTTCTTCCAAGTTCTTCTTGCATCATCGTCATAAATTGTAATGCAGTCTTTGTGTCACTGATACCCCCTGCCGGTTTAAAGCCGACCATGTAGCCCGTCGACTCATAATATTCTCGAATCATTCTGACCATGACAAGTGAAACAGGAAGTGTTGCGTTCGTGGGTTCTTTTCCGGTAGAGGTCTTGATGAAATCTGCGCCAGCCATCATGCATACTTGTGATGCTTTTGCTATGTTACTTAGGTTTCCCAACTCACCTGTCGCGAGTATTGTTTTTAAATGTGCCTCACCACACGCTTCACGAAACATCCTCACCTCATGATAAAGTTCCTCCCATTTCCCCTCGAGAACCAGCCTCCGGCTGATGACAATGTCAATTTCATCTGCACCCTGATCAACGGAGTATTTGATTTCTTCTATTCTTAACGGAAGTGGTGAAAGTCCAGCTGGAAACCCAGTAGATACTGCCGCCAAATGAACGCCTGTCCCTTTTAATACTTTTGCCGCACCAGCGATCATTTCGTGATAAACACACACTGCAGCGGTCGTAATATTGAACGTTTCTAATTCAAGTTTCTTCAACAACTGCTCATTCACTGGATGCATCGCTTTTCTGCACAACCGTCTTACCCGATCGTTTGTGTCGTCACCAGCCAATGTTGTGAGGTCTATTAGGCTTATGACCTTGATGAGCCAAGCTGCTTGATTGTCCTTTTTTATGCTTCTGCGAGCCCCATAGCTCGCGCAACGTTGCTCTACTGCGCTCCTGTTTATTTGGATGTCGCAAAACCGCTCCAGCTGAAAGTCAGTGCCTGGATTTCGGGGAAGTATAGGTTTGGTCTTGTTACTGCGCATCAGAAAAAGAATTCAAATATGTCATAAGTATTTCTCTAATAGAATCCTCTGCCAATTTTGCGACACGAATCGTTTGATCGTGACTTAGCGCAGAATCGCTACTTCCGGCGGCATGGTTCGTGATGATGGACAATGCACACAGAGGTATTTGCGCGTGCCTTGCAACGATGACTTCAGGAACGGTGGACATACCGACAGCGTCTACACCTAAAATCTTCAAAGCATTGATTTCGGCTGGTGTTTCAAACTGGGGTCCGCAGCACCATGCATACACACCTTCGTTGAGTTTGATGTCGTTTTTTATTGCCGCTTGGCGCATGATATTCGATAAGTCTGTATCATATGCGTTCGTCATATCGACGAACCGATCGCGTTCAGTATATCCAAATAAAGGAGACACCCCAGTCATATTTACATGGTCTGTAATCAACATTATTTCACCTGGAGATGCGTCTTTGTCGATTGTTCCGGCGGCATTTGTGATGACCAGAGATTGACAACCGATTTCCTTCAAGGTTTTGATTGCAACAGCCATAGCGTCAGCTTTCCCCTCTTCATAATAATGAGCTCTGCCTTGAAGTACAGCGACTTTTGTGCCCCCGATATGCCCCAAAATTAATTGGCCTGCATGGCCCCCAACGCCGGCTTTTGGGAATCCTGGAAGCTCCTTAAATGAGGTTTTTGAAATGACTTCTACACTGTCTGCAAAGGTTCCCAGACCTGAGCCCAAAACCAATCCGATCTGTGGACGGAAGTCAGGCGTTTTTTCAAGAATGAGATTGGCGCAGAAGGAAACTTGATTTTTCATAGAAAATCTAAGGTACGCAGTAGAATTTACAACCTACTCCGCTTTGAGTAAGTTATCAACGTCTGTAAGTGATTCTACAGGCAACTTACATGCGCCCTCTTGGCAAACAAAGTATCTGGCTGGACCCGATGCGACGTATTTCCCCTCCATCCATTTCGGTTGATCGGGGCTGCTAAATCCGCCAGCGAGAATAACCTGCGGATAGAAACTGGCATCGAGTGCTTTGCGCGCCTGTTGCATGTCATCTGTATTAGATGCTGAAATCGCGAGTTCATGAAAAGGACTTGTACGCCAAAGTAGGACCGAAGCCCATCCCGTTGCTCTGCGGATATTGTTTGAATTCTCCCATGCTGAGATAAGCATTCTGTCACTGCGTTGTATCCAATCGAACTTGCTGTCGTATCTGCCCAGTCTGAATAAGTTGCGAGCCATAGACGAGCCTGATGCGGGGATTACACTGTCGTCATTTTCTTGTTTTCTAGCGAACAATCCATCCATGTTTTCGGATGTATACCAAAACAAGCCTGTTTCTGTATCGTAAAATTGATCGAAACTCACATGTGTTAATTCACGGGCCTCATTCAGCCAGCGAGGATCAAATGTCACTTCGTATAAATCAAGGCAGGCTGCAATCGCAAAGCTGTAATCCTCCAGAAAACCGTCAATATGCGCCCCTACTTTTGCGTGGTAAACATGGCATAAAGTGCCATCAGGTTTTTTGGCTGTTTTTAAAATAAATTCCATTCCTTCCTCAGCTCGACTTAGATGTGAGGCGTCATCAAAGGCTCTATAAGATGCAATTAGTCCAGAGACGGTAAGCGCAGTCCAAGAGGTAAGAACTTTGTCATCAAGACCCGGTTTTACTCTTGGCGCGTGGGTTGATTGACCGGATGGATTCTTTCCATCTCTGTAAAAAGCAAGGGTTCTATTTATGGATGAGAGTCTCTCTCGAAATTCACGCAATGTTAACCCCACTTTTTCTGCCAAAACCTCATCTGAGTCCCATTTCATCAGGATGTTATTTCCGTGCTCCCAGTTCGATCTCCCACCGATATCATAGGCGATCATTACGAGATTTAAATCGTCTGTTTCCAGTGCCTCCTCAAGCTCCGCTTGAGACCAAACATAGTATTTTCCTTCGACGCCATCGCTATCTGCATCTAACGCAGATAGAAAACCCCCTGATGGATCGTCAAGTTCTTTCAGTATAAAATCGACGATTCCGTAGCATACATCTTTATATCTGGGTTCTTTAAAACTTTGCCATGCATGCGCATAGGTTGATAAAAGCTGCGCATTGTCATAAAGCATCTTTTCGAAATGTGGAACCATCCAATCCGAGTCGGTACTGTATCGTGCAAAACCTCCTCCAGCCTGATCGTATATTCCTCCTCTCGACATCATGTCTAATGTGAGCTGCACCTGTTTGAGAACATCTATGTCACCACGTTCGGTGCCGTAATGTAAGAGGAAATCTAGGTTTGTTGGAATGGGGAATTTAGGAGCGCCATTTGACAGACCTCGTTGTCGGTCAAATTGCAATCTCCAAGCGTCTACTCTTGAATCTATGTCGGCCCCATATTTATTCCTTTCAGACTTAGGCCAAGATCTCCCCTCTGCATCTTTTGCCAGCCCATCCTTGTCGGCTATAATTAAATCAGAAGAAATAACGCCTTGCGTCAGTTTCCCGGCATATTCTTCCATCCGCTTTTGATCACTTTCCTTCAAGGCGATTAAACTCTCGAGTTGTTGAATAAACCGATCTCGGGGAAAATAGGTGCCTCCGAAAACAGGTCTGCCGTCAGGTAAAGCGATACAATTTAATGGCCAGCCTCCTCGCTTGGTCATTAGCTGAACAGCGTTCATGTAAATTTGATCGACATCCGGGCGCTCCTCCCTGTCGACCTTGATGCTCACAAAATGTTCATTAATAAACGCAGCGGCTTCTTCATTTTCAAAGGTTTCATGCTCCATGACATGGCACCAATGACATGCGCTATAGCCTATGCTTATGAAGATTAATTTATCCTCAGCCTTCGCTTTCTCAAAAGCTTCATTGCCCCAAGGCATCCAATCCACAGGGTTGTGAGCATGTTGTTGTAAATAAGGACTCGAAGAATGAATGAGTAAATTTGTATGTGTCGTGTCGCTCATCGTGTCAGATCGGGGAGGTGTTAATGGTCCACATGAACCTAGAGAAGACAATCCGGAAATGGCCAGAACAGAAAGAAAAATACGCATCAGAATCTTGCCCGGCCTCTTTTGTTATATCCCCGCGGTTTGTTATTTCCTCTTGGCGCTTTCCAGCCATTCTTCTTTCTTTTCTTGCTGTAGTTACGTCTACTGAAACTACTTTGATATTTTATAACCTTAGAAATAGACACCTGCAAGGTTCCGAAGGCATCATTGCGACCGGGGTTTCCCCTGGGACTGTTAAATGATTCCGAGTACTGATGATTTTGTATGTAGCTTTCCGAATCTGATATTCCTAGTGTATTGATTAGTCCTAAATGTGTGGGACTGCTTAGGACTCTTCCGATGTCGTCCAGTGTCTCGGGGTCAGCATATGTCGTGCTCACATCGTCAATGAAATCCGTGAATGTCAAAGACCACACCATTTCAAGTGCCAATCTCCAATTCTTATTGAGGGTAAATGCAGCGCCAACCCCCATAGGAATTGCAACACTTGATTTCGCATAAGCAACGCCCTCAGTTTGGTAGTCCCTCAGGTCATACCACATGTTGTAATCAAAACTGGCAGGATCTGTACTGATTAACCCTTCGCTATATTGGTATTCAGCGGCTTCTTGTGTAAGTCTTGCTTGTGGGTTATGCCTGAAATAAGTAAGCCCAGCAATGGCGTAAAGTTCACCACTTACATTTCGTCGAAATTGATAGGGCAGCATATTTGGTCGTGCCCAAACGATTCCTTGCACCCTCACAGAGCCTTCATAAATTCGATTTCTAAAATGAGCGTTTCTTGCAACTCGGTCTTTATTTATCGTAGCAGCATCTGTGTCCTCCATGAAAACAGTTCCGAAACTGCTTTTTACTGAGATGATATTGTTAAAACGATATCGCGCAAAAAGATGGGAAGAGAATTTGGTTTGGTCAACATGCAGATCAAAAATCAAATCACGCCGCGTCAGTTCTTCTCCACCGATGTCACCCAAATAATGCCCTGTCCCAGCAGCAATACCGACATCCCATCGGTATTGTCCATGCAAGGAAGCGACCCCTATAAAAAGGGTGGCAAATACGAAGAATAGCTTTTGAATACTCATAGGTTACTTCACTCGGCGTAGTATATAACGTGTACAGTATATGCCGTTAGAGGATCCTTCATTGGGTGATTGTACGCCTGTATTCACAAATGCGAGCTCCCAACCATCTTCGCTTAATTCGTTAAGTTTTTCGGTGACATTTTGGTCATTGTTGAATATGTTTTCCATTTTAATTCCCACCACACTGTATAGATTCTTGATTTTCTGTTCGTCAAGTGATCCAGACCCATTGTCTAAGAGCATTCTGCTTCGACCTAGTCCGCCTGGAACAATAGATTCTATTGTCGTAAATGTTTGATACTCATAACTGGGTGCTGGCGTGTTAAATGCAAAAATTGATGAGATTACTAAAATGGCTGTACCTGTCGCTAAAATAATACTTGTTAGTTTTTTCATACAGCCAATTTAGTGTTAAGTGAGTTAATACAGGTGCCTCTTGCTACCTTTGATACTTAAATAAATTAAAACATGCCACTAAGCTCTCAAGATCCATCTATTTCTTCGCTCATCTCAAAGGAGCGTGTCCGCCAAACCGAAGGTGCTGAACTTATTGCCTCGGAGAACTATACCAGCGATGTTGTTATGGAAGCGCAAGGTTCAATACTTACAAATAAGTATGCAGAGGGCTTGCCTCGAAGACGCTATT
>JAPKBK010000116.1 GCA_028823435.1 Flavobacteriales bacterium | reverse complement strand
GTATTTGGCCTTCTACCCCTTGAATTCTAAAGGGCAAAATAAACTCATCCGTGGTATTGTTATGATAAGATGATTGAATTCCAGCTTCTACACTTTCAAACGCGTCCCCACCATTTGTACACATCGCATGATATGAATGCGCGACCCTCTCCCAACGTTTGTCCCGATCCATCGCATAATATCTCCCATGGACGGACGCAATTTGAACCGAAGAATTTGTTTGGTTTAAATGCGTCTCAAGGTTCTTGAGATAACCCAATCCAGATTTAGGCGCAGTATCGCGTCCATCTGTAAACGCATGAATGACAGCATCGGGGACGTCAGCACTATTCACCGCATCGACGATCGCGTGAAGATGTTCTTGTTGCGAATGGACGCCTCCACGAGACACCAATCCCACAATATGAAGACGTCTTCCTGGTTCTTTTGCGGCCTCCAAAGCTTCTTGCAGAATGGGTTCTGATTGAAATGACCCACGCGCTATTGCTTTATTTATTCTGAGCAGATCCTGGAAGACAACGCGACCTGCGCCTATGTTCATATGACCCACTTCAGAATTGCCCATTTGACCTTCGGGAAGGCCCACAAATTCGCCATCTGTTCTTAAAGTAGCATGAGGGAAATCATGATGAAGCGCATCCACACATGGCGTAGGCGCATTGAAGATTGCATCGGAAGCATCCTGTGCACCATATCCCCAACCATCTAAAATCACAAGCGCAACTTTCTTTTTCTCCATCTTATTCATCACTTAAGTCTCTTTCAATTTGCTGGCAAATCAATCACAAAGGTAGCCCCACCGCCTGAAGTTGAAGTGATATGGATTTCAGCACCATGCATTTTCACAATTCTATAGACCAAATGAAGTCCAAGTCCAGTTCCCTCGATATCCTTGTCTCGAGACAATCTATAAAACGCTTCAAAAACCTTCTTTCGTTGTTCTGGGACAATCCCTGGCCCGTGATCTATCACTGAGAGACTTGGCTTTGTAGTGGTGGTGTCTAAAATCACTTCGACAGTGGCCTGTTTGGGACTGTATTTTATGGCATTTTCCAATAAATTTATCAAACAAAGACGCCACATTTCTTCATCCCCTTGGAGAAGCAAAACCGAGTCTCCAATCAACCTGACGGAAATACTTGCTTCGGGGTGAAGATGCACGAATGTAGAAACGGTATCCTCAACAAACTCTTTGATATCAAACGGATTTCTGACGAGCGCATCAGGCAAATTCAGACGTGTCGCTTGGAGGATGTCTTCTACACGACGTTCTAACCTAAGTGTCCCCGACCTTGCAACATCTAGCATCTCGTCCCTGTCTGCGCCCTTTAGATCAAGTCTTTTTAAAGTATCAATTGCGAGCCTTGTGGATGCAATAGGCGTTTTTAATTCATGCGTCACAGCCATCACGAAATTTCGCTCTCTTGCTAAGATATAATTATCGGCGCGCATCACCCGCCATATCCAACTCAGTCCAAACATGAACAGAAGCGCAAAAATGACACCTTCAGCGGCCACCATTAAAACAGTTTTCTCCCAGTCCTCTATCGCAGCTGCTAAAACATCCGGAGAGGTGTTAAACGCAGTACGGGTTTCAAAAAGTGTTGCGGCAGAACTGATCAACAGGTTCGCCCACCATGCCAATTGAAGAAACACATAGGTCGCCAAAACAAGAAAAAGGGCACGTGCTCTGCGTCCCCCTTTCATTTTAATTTCTTTTTTAAACACGGGCGGTGATCAACCTTTGGTTCCTTTTTTCGTGTTTTTACTTAACCAAGGTGAAACGGGCGTCAACTTCGCAACGTCATGGCTTAGTATAAAATGTTGCACTGCGCCACTTCTCTCCAGTGTCGTCCATACATGCTCCACCATCCATCCATGTGAAGAAAGCACATTTAGTGCTTGGCCCATAGACGTGAATTTGAAATCCCCTATTTGTTGAGAAGCCATAAGGGCATCTTTGTCTGCCCCCATCCTCCCCAAAATGGGATCGAAAGAAACCTTCACGACTGTCTTCCCATTTATTTCAAAGACGAGCATTTCTCCAAATATCTTAGAGGCACCCGACGCAGACGTTGAACTTTCGGCGTTGCTTTTGGTCTTCATTTGCTCCTTCGTTCCTTGAGCTTGAACTTGAGTTGACATTAGAAGCGTAATCGCAGCAAACACAATCGTAAATAGTTTCATATTGTTGAATTTTGAAAGTGAAATATACGACTTTCTCAACTTAAGATGCTGCTCTATTTCACCATCTCTGTTAAATAACCAGCCCTTTCCTCTCCAAGTCATTGTAGCATTCCAATGGGAATCTTCTAATAATTTTGACCATGCTTCTTTCATCCCTTTAGACCAAACAATATCATCTACAAGGATTGCTCCCCCTGGGTTTAGTTTGGTTTTCAAGCACTCAACATACGCCAATGTCGCATCTCTGTCATGATGACCGTCTAAAAAAACAACATCCCACCCCCCTTGCGACTCCTCCATCAAGCGCTTAAAGGTTCCAACCTTACTGTTAATTTGACCTTCACATCCCAAACCTTTCCAGTTCTTCCTGGCATAATTTGCAGTCTGCTGACATCCTTCCCATGTTTCAACCTCCCATCCAGAAGCTGCGAGATATGCTGTCGTGAGACCAAGCGAGGTACCCATCTCTAAAATCTTCACACTGCGCCTGTGCGCTCTCCAAAAAAGCAACACCCTAAGCAAAGAAAACGCAACCCTCTTACTCTGAATAACATAGCGCGTTATTTTTCTCACTTCCCTGGATTTACTTTTAAAAACCCTGCTTCCAGCACCACAATCATGCACTTCTATGCAATCGCTACTCCTTCGCAGATTCTGCCTCAAACCTTCTATCTGCTCAAGGGCTTTCACAAGACCTTTATCGTACACAACATCTACATATCTACCCCCACCTTCAAGGTGTCGAGCGAGATCGAAAAAAAAGGGCGAATGAATCCCTCTCCAGTATGTTTTTTTTTCTTTTCGTTTCACATGCCAAAGATGAGAAGTAGTTACTATATTTGCACCCTCCTTTTAGGGCGATTAGCTCAGTTGGTTCAGAGCACCTCGTTTACACCGAGGGGGTCGGGGGTTCGAGCCCCTCATCGCCCACCCAAGCGGAATACTGAAAAGTGTTCCGCTTTTTTTATTCCTACAAAAGCATTTATTAAAATCGGGAATGCGCTAATCAGTACAATCTCTAAATCAGCTTGTGGTATCAGACCCACTTAAATAAGAAAACGAAATGTTTTTTTCTACCTTTTCTGACAATGTATGATGTACTGGACAGTTATGAGCGGCTCTTTCTAAGATCGTTTTCGTTTTTGAATCGTATTCTTTTGGGAAAATTAAATCAATGTCAATCTTAACGATTCTTCTCGGATTCGTACCCATTGTTTTTTTAACAGTTGCTTTTGTGCCTTTAATATCAATATCATTTTTCTCCACAGCAATGGCCATAATGGTTAAAATGCAACTTGCCAAAGCAGAGCACAACATATCTGTTGGTGAAAATGTTTCTCCAAGTCCATGGTTGTCTTTTGGCGCATCTGTACTTATTTGAGATCCCGAATCTAAATGCGTCGCAACGGTTCTTAATTCTCCTTGGTATTTAATTTCAAATGTGTTCATGATATTGCTTTGGATAAAAATACGATATGATTCTTATTTGTTATAATTATCTACAACAATGGCGTCGATCAAGAAAAATGGTGAGACATAACGTCACTTAGCTTCAACAAAAATGAACGCACTCAAACGCCTGGGGTTTTTATTATCTCAAAAGTACCAGTCTAATTCTTCTTCCAGTCACAAATTTAAAGCTTCCACGGAAATCGACTTCATTGTCAATGTTTTTCTGAAATGATTCTTGCAAATCATCAGGCACCTCAATCTCTACTTGATCCATATAAAGATAAATGCTGTCACTTAATTGGTTTAAAGTGTAGTTCGCAAGGTCGTCGTCTTGTATTTTATCATAATACCTTAAAGGATCTACAGACATCATAAAAGTCACAGAATCAGGAACCTTTACTTTAGACTTTACGCTTAACAAAGCGTAATCATACCTCGTCCCATCTGACAATTGACCTATGTCCTTGACTTTTACGCTTAGGGTATAGGAATAGCCCCATTCAAAATCAAAACCATCTATATACTCTGCTTCAGAATCCGGAGAATCAAGAACGAGTCTTTTAAAATGCTCATAATTCTGGGTATACATATGCGGTTCAATTGTGATGGTCTTATTGAACACATCTTGACCAAATAGCATTGTGGGAACAAAAAATAATATGAGGCATGATTTTTTCACAAGGTAAACTTACACAATAGATTGAAACAGTTTGAACGATAGACAAAGAAGTCCAGAATAAAAACCACATCATTAAATATGAAAGTGACATATATTAGTATTGTATATCATTTACTGAAAAACAGGAATTGGCTCCCAAATACCATTAGAATTGAATGAAACAGATCTTAACAATAATGACAATTTTCTGCATCATTGCATCGAGCAATGCATCCGCGCAGATTGGTTTGCTTAAAAAAGCGAAAGAAAATTCCCAGAAACTGATCGGTGGCGCGATTGATGGCGTAGTGAATGGAGAAGGAGGGCTTTCAGAAAATGAAGTGACCGAAGGGCTAACCACCGCCTTACACAATGGTGCTGAATACGCTGTTAAAAAAGCATCTGCAGTCAATGGATTTAATAACAATGACATTATCCGTATCCCTTTCCCACCAGAGGCAAGAAAAATAGAAACAACATTGTCAAAGATGGGCTTTGAGGACCAGATAAAGTCATTTGAAACGAAGATGAATGAGGCTGCTGAAGTGGCGTCTAAAGAAGCGCTCAACATCTTAGGGCTTGCGATTAAGAACATGAATATCAAAGATGCCTATTCCATTTTAAAAGGAGATGACAATGCCGCTACAACATACTTGCGGCGTGAAACAAATGACTACCTGTATGAATCCTTCAAACCGATCGTCATCACTTCAATGCAACAATTTAATGTGGCAAAAAAATGGAATGGATTGGTGACGAAATACAATGCGATACCTCTGACTCAAAAAATCAACCCTGATTTAGAAGATTATATTACAAATAAGGCCATCGACGGTTTGTTTGTCCTCATTGCCGAGCAAGAGAAAGAGATCAGATTGAATCCTTATGCGAGAACGTCGGAAATATTAACGAAGGTCTTCGGAGACTAGTTCTAAAGGTGTTGTAGGGCGTCTCCCACAACGTATACACTGCCGCACACAATCGCTTTGCTCCAGTCATCTGAGAAGCAAGATTTCCGAGCTTCAGAAACTGCATCACGCACAGAAGGGAAGCATCTTCCGGAGAGACCGTTTTCTAATCCATGGGTTTGGAGTGCATCAACATCCATAGCGCGGGGGACATCTGCGGCACACCAATACATGACTGAATTCTTTGGGAGCAGTGAAAGAACCTGCGAGGGGTCTTTGTCTGCTACTGTTCCAAACACGACATGCAGAACCTTGTTTGGATACTCATGGACGAGTGAGTTAATCAACACATTCATCCCATCGGTGTTGTGGGCGCAGTCAAGAAGAATGGATGACGAATCGGATGACTCGGGGATGAATTGCCACCTGCCTTTTTGATGTGTTATCGCTTTGTATTCTAACAATCCTTCATGTTCTGATGCCGCAGAAACATCCCAGCCTTGAAGGCGCATCACCTCAATTATTTTAGACGCCGTCGCAAGGTTTTCCGAGGCAAAAGGGGATGTGATGAGTTCTGAAAGAGAATCTGGAACCTCTCTCCCAAAATGCATTTCGCAGCTCATTTT
>JAPKBK010000005.1 GCA_028823435.1 Flavobacteriales bacterium | reverse complement strand
TAGATCCACCAAGCATCACGTCATCATTAAAACATTTTAATCTGTCAAATTCAGACCTTACATCCAACAAGGGTTCACCAAGCTCAGATGTCGTGTGGAGCGCAAATTCCGTTACAGTGGCTTCAAGAGATGGAACATGGTCTGCAGAAGACGCATTCGTGTAAGAGGTTGTCTTTCCGAACGCTGAGTCAGGAACCAATACCATCGATTCGCCTACCAAATGAGAGGTCAAAAAGTCTATCGCCCCGGCCCCTTGAAGTCCATCCATGTTAAGCGATAAGTCCGCATTCAAGGTGCCCACTCCTCCGTAAAGAGGGAATCCTCCAGGAGGGTTAGACGTCTTAATCCCAAGTGAGAAATCTTCCATCAAACGTAAGTCGACATCTAAATCGGGAACGATTCCGCCTGCCAACAATTCTCCTGTGAATCTCATGTCGGCTTGCACAAAGTTGTCTAAGCTATCAATATCAAATGGTTCCAATTCATAACGAAACCTGTTTCTATGGTATGCGCCCTTTTGTATACTGGGGCTGTCGTAATAAACGTAAGACGGACCTACACTGTTCAGAACAGGATAGTGTGTGTAGTATTCAGACTTCCACCCTGAACGATTCGATGGATCATCTATTTCCAAGGTCCCCGTAATTCCATCGATTGAATTTTTCACTAACCTGGTTTTAGGTTTGCCATCAATCCCCAATTCACCATCAATCTCAGCCCTTATATGCATGTTGTCAACTGAGTTTAATGCAATAAGAAAATCTGCATAATGAAACTCAAACCCCGAACCAGAAAACTCAAAATTCCCTGCTGCGACTCTCCCTGAGAAAGTGAAATTTCTGTCTTCAGACATCTTGATTCGACCATATTCAGGGGTCACAATCACATTTTGTTCAGTACTTAATTTAAATTTAGAAAGACCATCTATTTCTAATATTCTCGAACTTAAACCCAGTCTGGCATTTGCACCAGATCGGACGATCGATTTAAAGGCAATCACGTCATAATCGACCCTACCTCTGTTGCATTTCAAATGTTTTTCAGCTTTTGGAAGCCAGGTGCACCATCTTTCTTTCACATCATAATCTACATACCCATCTAACGCCAAATTGATTAACAGCATCCTTGCCTGCACCTCGTTTAGATTTAAATAATCTGCATACTCAATTGCGTAAAAGCCTGAATCCTCTCTTTCGTGAACAAACTTGCCTAGTTCTATCAAAGGGTTAATAGATGCATAAGCTGACATTTCATCAAATGTACGTTTGTCAAAATTTGATTGAGATCTGAAAATACCGACACTACGTCCCGTAGGCAGCAGTGGACCCAAATCAATCGTCTTTCCGCTTAACTTCCAGGTTAACGCTTCAACTTGGAAGTCCATTTTGTGGTATGAGTCAGAAAAGGCCTGCAATCCTATGCCATCTTCATCCCTAATAAATCTGACAAACTCACTTTTTCTATCATATCGAACACCAATACTTGGGTGGTGAATACTGTCTTCATCTAAATAAATAGACATGCCAACTTTAGATGCTACAAATCCATCATTTTGAAATAAAATCTCATCTAAGGCGCATCGAATAAACAGTGTGTCCTCATGATATATCTTCAGGTAACCAGGCGCGCCACTCACTGAAGTCCCATCTAGTCTTGAACCTCGAACGACAATACCACCCTCAAAGTCCATGTTCGGATAGATGTTCTCGAGAACTAACCTTTCATCTCTGGATTCAAATTTCGGATAAAATTTGTCATCTGGAGATTTCGAAGACTTCACCTTCACCGTCAGTCCTCCCACTAACGCTCTATCTATAAGTTCTGAATGGAAAATGACGGGGCTCGTTCTAAATGAACTGGCCGACAGTTTGATTTCGTAGTCATTCAGCACTGCAAATTGTAAGCTGTCATTGAATGTTGTTCCTTCCCAATGAACTTGACCGCCTGTCCCTTTCCATCGACCTAAAGTCGGTAAAAACACCCCTGAAGTAGACCTTACTCTTGCGCTGTCCCCTTTTGAATAACACACCAGCGTCCCATTGTTGAATTTCACAAAAGGCAATGAATCTAAGCCAAATTCCACATTGCCATCTTGAAATTGCCACACCACTGTTTTCTTATTTGCAATCAGACCCGAAGAAAATAAATCGGGAGACAATTGTAGATACGGAACAAGTTTCTTCCTCCACTTTTTATTGGCAATCATTGCATGAATTTGGCTGTTCCATGAACGCCAATCATTCAATGAGTTGGGATCAAAGCCTGATTCAATTTGCACAAGTGCACCCTGCAAGTAAGCCAAAACACCAGAAGAATTCCGAATATGGACACCTTGTAATTGGCTGACAGTAGAAATAATTGTATCCTGAATGGCATCAGATAATTTATCATCTAGAAATTTCGGACCAAACTCTCGTCTCATCCACCTTGCGTTCTCGACAAGACCTTTTGCAAAGTTAACCTCCATTTCTTTGACGAAATCTGACGGAGAAAGAAGCTCAGAGTCTGTTGAGTCTTGAGAAAACGAATAAAAACCCGGAATAACCAACAGACAAATGCCTATTGTGACAGCATAGAAATGAGACATGTAGGATGAGTTACTAAGTGTGGTCATCAGTCTACCAAGATAGGTTTTGTAGGTCAATCAATGGCGAAATCAAAGTTGAGTTTTCCCACAAAGAATACACGCCCAACCATCACTTTCTGAAACGTCCAAACTTTCCCACCCCAGCTTCTTAATTGCTTCTTGAAGCACAGGCACATCACCCGTAAAAAATCCTGACAGTGCTATGTTTCCACCCACATTAAGGACTTGGTCGTAGCTTTCTAAATCTTGTAAGAGAATGTTACGATTGATGTTTGCAAGAATCACATCGTGAGTGTGATGTTGTTTTAACAAAGTAACGTCACCACATTTGACACTAAGAATGTTTTCATTTTCGCACCCATTCAATGCCGCATTTGCGCGCGTATTTTCACATGCACCTGCCTCAATATCTATGGCGAGTACAAAGGAAGCATCGCGCTTCAGAGCTGTAAGTGCAAGGACACCTGTTCCACACCCCATATCGAGCACCTTCTTCCCTTTCACGTCCAGATCCAAAAGCGTTCGAATCATAAGCCACGTTGTATCGTGATGCCCTGTACCAAATGACATATGCGGCGCAATAACAATGTCAAGTCCCGACGTAGGTGCTGCGTGAAATGGCGCTCTTACCATGGCTCTGCCTTCGACATTTACTGGTTCATAATCAGACTCCCATGCCGCATTCCAATTCTCTGTTTTGACGATTGATTCTTTCCACTTTACAGATGCGATTGCTTCAAGATTGGTTTTAATTTGAGTTAATTCCTTCTGATTGATGAATTTATTCGGCGCATAAACAATTAAACCATTTTCTGTAGAGTCAAACACTTCAAATGGCAATTCAGACAACCACCCGATTGCGACTTCACGTGCGGGGAGAACAGGCTCAAATGTGATGTCAACCTTGAGATAATCCTCTCTGATGAACGCTCTGCTCATGTAAAGGAGCAAATTAAGGATTGGAAATCATCTGAATTTAATGATGCGCCCCCGATCAAACCTCCATCGACATCCTTGCTTGCAAACAATTCTTTCGCATTCGAAGGTTTACAGCTGCCACCATATAAAACTGAGGTATTCTCCGCAGTGTATCGGTCAAATTTTTCGGAAATCCACCGCCTTATAAATGTGTGCATCTCTGCTGCTTGATCAGCCGTTGCTGTCCTTCCAGTTCCTATAGCCCAAATCGGTTCATAGGCAACAATGACATTCTTCATGTCATCTGCTGTCATACCGTGAAGTGCGGATTCTAGTTGACTTTCAATCACCTCCTCTTGTCTTTCAGAATCTCTTTCATTTAAGTGTTCGCCACAACATAGCACAACGCCTAGACCTGATTCTATACATTGCTTCAGTTTGGCTGAAACAAGTGCCTCAGTCTCGCCGAAATCAGATCGCCTTTCAGAATGTCCGACCAATGCGTAATCCACACCACAAGAGACAAGCATATCAGCAGTAAATTCCCCCGTGAACGCACCGTGCCCATTGGCACTAACTTGTTGTGAAGCAATGTGTATCCGAGGATGTTTCTCATTTGCCAATGCCGCCAAATATGGCGCAGGCACAGCGACCATAATTCTAACGTTTTTCGGCAAATTATCCATAGCTTCACCCATCTCGCCCATCCAATTTCGGGCTTCGTTGATAGATTTGTTGCTTTTCCAGTTTCCTGCTACGATGTTCCTCATCATCTTTGAATTATGGGATGTAAATTATTTATGCAAATATGCCTCACTCTGACTTAAATCACATCATAGAAGACACCTTACAATCTTTTTGGGGATTTGATTCATTAAGGGATTTTCAAAAAGGGCCTGTAGAGGATTTGGTTTCTGGTCGGGACGTCATCGCTCTGCTTCCTACTGGTGGCGGTAAATCTCTGTGCTTTCAGCTACCGTCTCTCATGAGAGGTGGTCTGTGCATCGTTATTTCACCACTTATTGCCTTGATGGAGGACCAAACCAACCAACTTAAATTAATAGGTGCCCGCGCAGCATTCATATCTGGAAATTTAGGCAAAGACGGAATAGACAGGGTTCTTGAAAATGCGAGAGTTGGCGGACTTGAGTTCCTTTATATGTCACCAGAACGACTGAAGGACCCTATGTTTATAGCAAGAGCAGACAAACTTGATGTAAGAACAATCGCAATCGACGAAGCACATTGTATTTCTCAATGGGGACATGACTTTAGGCCTGAATTTCGAAACATAAATACCCTGAAACAACTTTATCCCAAAGCTGTAATAGGGGCATATACGGCAACAGCGACAAAGGAAGTTCTCAGTGACATTGCAACACAGTTAGGTCTAGAGGAAGCTTCTGTACATAAGGCTTCAACCCGCAGACCTAACCTCAGTTATGAGGTAAGTACGTGGGGAGATACCGAAGCAGAAATACTGCAGTTTGCGCAATCTACGAATCACCGTGAATCTGGTTTGGTCTATGTGAAAACGAGAAATGACGCAGATAAATGGGCGGAAAGGCTCACATCAATTGGCATTAATGCGACATCCTTTCACGCCGGTCTTGAACCGAGAGTGAAGCAGAAACGTCAGCGAGATTGGATTTCAAATAAGGTGGCTGTTATGGCCTGTACCTCAGCATTCGGTATGGGTATCGACAAGCCCGACGTGAGATGGATTATTCATGTAGGCGCACCCACAAATTTGGAAAGCTACATTCAGGAATCCGGACGCGCGGGACGAGATGGAAAGCCTGCGAGATGTATGTTATTTCAAGGAGATAAAGAGCGTCTAAAGACTGAGGAGAAGATGAATGCGCAATTCCCCTCGAGGAAAATCATTTGTGAGATATACCAAGCTTTGGCCAATCAGGGCAGAGTCGCAATTGGAGACACACCTGAGACCCCTACTGAATTTGACCTTAAAGCGACGGTTCAAAACACACCGTACTCAACGGTTCAAGTTTTGTCGTGTTTGAAATTGTTAGACCGCGCATTGCTGATCTCCTTAAAAGATAAAAAAAGATCAAAACTGGGGACGTTAAGATGGCTTGGGGGTCACAGTCGTATCCTCAATGAGAACAATCACCCCAACGCGCTCGTTGCTGATTGGTTAATGAGAAGCTGTACCGATGATTCTCCGTTCTATACGTCGGCAAAAAAAATCGGGAATGAAGTAGGCTTGGGAGAGAAAGTTGTTGGAATGTCCTTGAGCGCCTTAGATGCGCAGGGACGTATTGAATGGTCCCCGAACCCCGCGGAGTTTCAAATAGTTTGGCCTACAGCTAGAATAGCCGCTTCAAAAGTCGTGCTGCCATCGCACATTTACACTGACCGCATTAAATCTGTTGCTGAAAAATGGCACGCTATGCAATCTTACATATCCTCAGATGGGTGCCGCGCTGAATATTTAGACGGTTACTTTGACAACAGCGACAAAACCCATTTTGAAAATTGCGGGGTTTGCGATTCTTGTACATGGGATGCAAAAACCATGAAAGCAAGTCTGTCAAGCCTTTTAAAAGAAACAGGAAAGGATGGTGTTGATGCATTCACATTGATACGGTCATTCTCCCCAGGACATCGCGCTGCCATCTCAACTTTACTTCGAGAACAACTTAATAAGCAAGAAATCAGAACAAAAGGGACGACGGTATACAGTATATCGTAATTTCGCGACATGAATAACACCAACTACTGCACTGTTACCATTAAACCTAAAAGACAAGAGAGCATCTTACGCCGTCATCCTTGGGTTTTTAGTGGAGCTATTAAATCCATCGACGGGAAACCCAGTGCTGGGGATTGGGTATGTGTGAGGGCAAATAAAGGGGCGCTTCTCGGTTGGGGTCATTATTCTCCAGGCACCTCTATCGCAATCAGATTGCTGACATTTGCTGAGGACATTCCAAACGATGATTGGTGGAAAGCAAAAATAATTGAAGCTGTAAATGTGAGGCGTCAACTGGGGCTCCTAGAAAACAAAGAGAACAATACATGTCGATTAATACATGCTGAAGGGGATGGCCTTCCAGGTCTTATTGCTGACTTCTACAGTGGCGTTCTTGTCATTCAATGCCACACCCCTGGCATGCACAAAGAATTGAAACTTTTGTGTGCTGCTTTTTCAGCAGCTTTGGGTGACGCACTTTTTGCGGTCTACGATAAAAGTTCGAAATCACTTGCAAAACATGGCGGCATCACAAGTGAAGATGGTTTGGTGTGGGGGAAACTCCCAGAAAACCACCATGCGATGGAGCATGGTCATAAATTTAAGATCGACTGGGAAAAAGGCCAAAAAACAGGTTTTTTCATCGATCAACGTGAAAACAGGAATCTGCTTGCGCATTATTCCAAAGGAAAGAAAGTATTAAATGTCTTCAGTTACACTGGTGGATTTTCTGTCTATGCCATGAAAGCTGGTGCGACTGAAGTTCACAGCTTAGACAGTTCTGCTCGCGCATTAGAAATTTGTGATGAGAATGTATTGCTGAATGACTTGCCCACTGAAGGTCACAAATGCCTTCAGGAAGATGCGATTGCTTTTCTGAAAGAAGATTTAAGTGAGTACGACATCATCGTTCTTGACCCTCCCGCTTTTGCAAAGCGTGCAACCGCACGTCACGCAGCTGTTCAGGGGTACAAGAGAATAAATCTTCGCGCAATTGAATCGATGAAGCCTGGATCTTTGCTCTTTACATTCTCCTGTAGTCAAGCTGTTGATGAAAAACTATTTACAAACACCATTATCGCTGCAGCCATACAGTCAAATAGAACCGTTCGTATTTTACATCGCCTTCATCAGCCCGCAGACCATCCTGTAAGCGCGTTTCACCCCGAGGGCTCATACCTTAAGGGGCTTGTGCTAAGAGTGGACTAATCGTCGCAATCAGGGCTGCAACAAACCTTTCTGCCACTGTCCACGTTCACCTTTCGTATAGACGATTCTATCGTGCAATCGAGATGTACGTCCTTGCCAAAACTCCACGCTCACAAAAGCGATTCTAAAGCCTCCCCAATGACTGGGCCGATCAATAACTTCAATGTCTCTGTACTTCTCTCTGACCGCTTCGAGAGTGGCATCTAATTCTTCACGTGAGGATAAAGGTTGGCTTTGTTTTGAGACCCAAGCTCCCAATTGACTTTCCCTAGGCCTGGAAGCAAAATAACCGTCATTTTCCTTTTCTGACAACTCTGACACATTGCCATAGAGACATACTTGGCGTTCTAACTCAGGCCAAAAAAACGTGGCTCCTGCTTTGGCGTTTAAGGAAAGATCTGCTGACTTTGAACTTGTCTTATTTGTGTAAAACACGATCGACTCCTCCTCTACTCCCTTCACAAGAACGTTTCTCCCCCTAGGGAATCCCTTTGAATTCAAAGTAGACAAACAAAAGGCATTGGCATCTAGCGCTTCAGCTGTGATGGCATCTTGTAACCACTGTGACAATTGTTGACCTGGAGAATCCTGTAGATCTTGAAGACGCAGTACGCCCTTTACATAATCAGTTCTTATGTTCTGGATGTTTTTCATAGATACAATGCGCGCTGTTACAGCTCCTTAGATTTGAGGACTTTTGACCATACTTCTACGCCTTCATTGTCCTTGATGACTATTTCACATGATCTGTCCTTCCTGGGCCCTGAAAAGTTCAATTCAGCGAAGTTTCGTTGAGGCGTAGTCGTTCCTTCAATCCTCAACGTGTTGTTTTCCTTTGAATTGTCATATGCACTGCTCGTTAAAGGCGAGACAGTCAAGTCGTGTATCACCGCCCCACCCTCGAGTTCTAAACGACTCATGTCAGTACAATGTCTGTCTCCAGTCAGGAAAATGACGCCATGAATATGCTCCTCCTCTATGCGGTCTATTATTTCTTGACGTTCAGGATAATTTGCCATATTCTCATGTTTGGCGACATCATTTAAAAACTGTCCACCCAATGCGACCATCTTGAATGGCGCATAGCTCTTATTTAAAGCTGCGATTAACCAATCGAGTTGCGCATCACCCAGAACCTTAAGATCCTGTGTTCTGTTGTTTGGATGAATCCGATGTGATCTGTTGTCTAGCAGAAAGAATTCGACATCGTTAAATCTGAAGGCGGTACCTACGTTATTAGCACCTGATGGAGCACCATAACTGGGGTTTGCCCAAAACGTCTTAAAAGCTTCTTGTGCCCAATCACGATGTATCCAAGACATATCTGCATCATTCGGTCCGAAATCGTGGTCATCCCAAATCGCATAATTGGGACATGCCTTTAAAAGCCCTTGCATTTCTGGCAGAGCCCTGGTATGTGAATATCGGTATAGATACCCTGAGTAGCTTTGGAAATCCACTTCTCGTAGATAAACATTGTCCCCAAGCCAGAGCATCATGTCAGGCGCGACATCTACGATTGACTCAAACACTTTATACGCTCCACCATACCCTTTCCCTGGTCTGTCATATATTGAATCATTCACAAACACACAACTGCCCACTACAGCTTTAAAATCAGGTGGGTCCATGCGGTAATCCCAAAGTGTTTGGGTTGTTAGTGATATCGTATCGCCTAACGCTTCTCCATTTGCGAACAGCACAGCTTGATATTTTCTCCCCGGTTCAAGATCGCCGATTTCAAACTTAGCACTAAAGGCTGTCGCAGATGTAGCGACTTCCAATTTTGTTAATTGAGATGGCGCCTTATCCATTCCCATTTCCCAATACATCATCGCAAGGTCTGATTTGGTATCGACCTGAGCCCAAACAGTTGCAGACCTCATGCTGACGTGCCCCAACATTGGACCACTCATAACGGCTGGATTTATTGAACAACAAGAAGTCTCACACGTGGAATCACATGTTGACTCACCCATGGACGCGTTATTCTTACATCCCGTCACATTAGAAATGATGAACGTTGAAAGCAAAAAATATAAAACAGAAATCGATTTATTCATTTGCCGAAATTAAGGCATAAAAAAAGGGAACCCGAAGGTTCCCTCTTTAATTAGTACTTATAAGATTCTAAGGAATCTCAGTCCAACTTTTAACGTGTTACCACGAAGTTAGTTGCTTGAGAAAAGTCCTGATGAATCGCAGTCAATGTGTATGCACCAGCAGCTAAACCATGCTTGATGATCAAACGGTTACCGCCAACAACATCTTGCTGTGTGTACTCGCTAGTAAGAACTTTCTTACCGTTTAAGTCAGTAGCTTCAACGATGATGTTCTGGTCACCTAGTACGAGCTCAGCATCAAACTGCATGCTGAAAGAAGACTCAAATACTGGATTAGGGAATACATTGAACTTAGTGTCTTCAGCAATACCTACTAGACCGTCAGTAGCTTGACCTTCGCAAGAACCGTCGTTGTATGTCGCAGAGTTGTTGTAGTTAATCGCAGCAACGTTTGTGCAACCGAATACTTGAGCATCTGTAGTAGAGAAAGTCAAATCATGAGCTCTCCAAGTTCCACCTTCGCCATCACGACCTTGAAGGTTAAGAACGCCAGTAGCTGTTCCGTCAGTAGTAAGTTGCATAAGAAGAACTTTGTTACCTACCTCAGCAGCAGCTTGAACATCTGTAGGAACAACAAACCAAGCACCGTCAGTAACAGTAAGTTCGTTACCAGCTAAGAAGTTCGTGTAGTCAATACCTATAGTCCAAAGATTGTTGTTTTCGCTGTTGTCAGCTCCAACTGTTACCCAGCTATCAAAAGCTAAACCTGGCTCAATACCAACGATTGCATCGTTCACGTCAAGTGATGAAGACGATCCATATTGGTGCTGGAAAAAGTTTCCAGTTGTAGCAACGTTTAAAACGTGCTCCTCAGCAGCGAAAATCGCGTGGAGTGAATGTTGTGCTGAAGGGAGTACTGCGTATACACGAAATGTGTTACCAGGTACAACGCCTCCGTTGTCTACTGCTTCTACTATCAACTCGACGTTGTTAGCGTTAGCTCCAAAGCCAATCAAAAGGGCCGCGGTCATTGCAAAAAGATTCTTCATGAGAATGGGTTTAAAAGTTATCTCGGATTTAGTTATTTTTCAAATTCTGTTAAGCCTTTTCATAAGACTTGCGCTAAAGATAAGACATTCTTCTCAAAAAACATAAACTTTTTACAAGGAGTTTATAAATATTTGTTCGACGAACGTCTTTAATTAATCGATGAGCGGGCTTTACATAAGTTTGATTTCTCTTGTAAGACGCCGAATATATTAAAAGGTTGCCTGAGCATAATCTTTCTAACTTGCCAGTTCAAAATAAGAAGAAATTATGAAACAGCTGGGAAATCTTGTCGAAGACCGTTGGATTGAAGGGACAGGCGAAGGGACGACTTTATATAATGCGATAAATGGGGCACCTGTTGCATTAACAAGTACAGATGGGATAGACATACAAGCGATGTATGACTATGCAAGATCGAACGGAGGCCATGCATTAAGAAAGATGACATTTCAAGAAAGAGGCATCATGCTTAAAAAGCTTGCCCTTCATCTTCATAGCATTAAGAATAAATTCTATATTGTCAGTGCTGAAACAGGAGCTACCAAGACGGATAGCTGGATAGATATTGAAGGTGGGATCGGCAATCTATTCGCAAATGCAAGTCTGAGAAGGAAACTCCCAGACACATCATTTGCGGTTGATGGTGATTTCATTCCCCTTTCTAAAGAAGGAACATTCGGAGGTCATCACATCCTTGTTCCCAAGGAAGGCGTCGCAGTGCATATTAATGCATACAACTTCCCGATATGGGGAATGCTCGAGAAAATCGCAGTAAACCTTCTTGCAGGCGTTCCTGCCATCGTGAAACCAGCGACTGTCACATCTTTCTTGACGGAGTATATGGTGAGAGAAATTCATGCGAGTGGAATATTACCTAAAGGTGCCTTACAACTCGTATGTGGATCTGCGCGTGACCTTCTGGACTTTGTCGATGAAAGAGATGTTGTCACTTTTACGGGGTCGGCTTCTACAGGACAAGCTTTAAAAGTTCACCCGCGCATTATTGAACATAGTGTCCCTTTTAATTTAGAGGCCGATTCTTTGAACGCGGCTATTCTGGGTACAGATGCAGGGCCAGGTACACCAGAGTTTGACTTGTTTGTCAAAGAAATCAGAAACGAAATGACGGTCAAATGTGGTCAGAAGTGCACTGCCGTTCGTAGAATAATGGTGCCGGAACAACATATAGATGCCTTTCAGGAGCGTTTGATCAGCCAGCTTTCGAAGGTTGTAATAGGAGACCCTTCTTCAGAAGGAGTCCGTATGGGGTCGCTGGTAGGTCAAGCACAGCGCGAGGACGTTCGCGCTCAAATTGCCATACTTAAAGAAGAGTCTGAGATTCTTTTCGGATCGCCTGAAGGGGTTGATGTTCGTGGCGCAGATTCTGAGAAGGGCGCATTTATGAGTCCGATACTAATGAGGGTGACAAATGTTGACACTGCTATAAAGGTGCACGAGGTTGAAGCTTTTGGTCCAGTGAGTACAATTATGCCATATCGTACTGTGGCTGAAGCTGTAGATCTTTCAAAGAAAGGACGCGGCTCGCTGTGTTGTAGTATTACGACCCACGACCCTGAGGTAGCGACAGAATTCGTCAGGAATGCAGCTTGTATGCACGGCCGTATTTTAGTTCTTGACCGTGAATGCGCGAAAGAAAGCACTGGGCACGGCTCTCCTCTCCCACTTCTTGTCCATGGAGGTCCTGGACGCGCAGGAGGCGGTGAGGAAATGGGAGGACTAAGAGGAATACGACACTATATGCAACGAACAGCGATTCAAGGCCATCCTTCTATGCTTACTGCTATCACAGAGCAATACCAACCTGGATCGGTTCAACCTGAATCAGCCCCTCACGTATTTAGAAAGCATTTTGAAGAACTGAATATCGGAGACACAGTCACGACAGCAAAGCACACCGTTACAGAAGCTGACATTACAAATTTTGCAAACGTATCAGGTGATAATTTTTACGCTCACGTCGATGAGACCAGTTTAGAAGGAACTATTTTTGAACAGCGGGTAGCCCACGGATACTTTGTATTGAGTAAAGCCGCCGGTTTATTTGTGGAACCGAAAAAAGGACCGGTGTTACTCAATTATGGCATCGAAGAATGTCGTTTCACAAAACCCGTATATCCTGGCGCAACCATTGGCGTGCGTTTGACCGTGAAGGAGAAAATATCTCAGGAACGTCGTGAGCCAGAAGATGTCGCAAAGGGAATCGTAAAGTACCTGGTCGATGTGTATGATGAAACGGGTGAAACAGTCGCCATTGCAACGATTCTGACCATGGTTAAGCGGTTAGACCAAACCCCTGACTGAACGAAGACCACAATTTAGGTGTTACGCATCATCACATTCACAACCTTATTAATAGGTATTGCATCAACATGCTTCTCGTCTGAGAGTAGCGTTGATTCAACCGCCTTTATAAGCGATTTAGACACCCTCAAGGTTTGGGTTGAAAAACATCACCCCCTCCCCTTTGCACGTTGTGCTCAAGAAGATTGGACGCGTGCGTATGAAAATGCAAAAGCAAAAGTAAAAACAGAGAGAACAGAAATCGCATTTGTTGAAGCTGTGGGTGAACTGTTAAGTGTCTTGAAAGACAGCCACACATCTATTTCTTTAGAACCCTGGAGAAAAGACGTCTTAAATGGATATCGTGCGCATTCTTTACAATTCACTTCCATAGAAAATTTGGTCTATGTAAAAAGAGATGGTTCTGGCCAAATAAAAACAGGCACACTTGTCGACTCTATAAATGGTGTAGCGTCTGAAGATCTCTTGTCAAAGGCATTGTTAATCGCGCCGCAAGAAGGAAACAGCTGGACAGGCAAAACCCGCTTCGCAGAAGCTTTACTTGTCCCAGTTGCAGTTTCGCTTCAAGATGAAAATCTGGGAGACACGTTTCAGGGAGGCATTCAAGTGAATGGTGTGAACTACGAATTAGGGTTAAAGAAAAAGAAAGCCTCATGGAAAAGTATGTTTAACCATGAAAAACACATTGAATGGCATGTTGGAGAAGATCACGTGACCTTGAAAATCAAGTCCTTTGGCAAAGGCAAATCGAAGGTGTATTTCAGCGTGTTAAGACGGGGGTTTAGGACGCTCGAAAGAAAGTCTAAAAAGTGGGGGACGAAAGCATTGGTGATCGACTTACGGGGGAATACAGGTGGGTATTCAGCCAGGATGAGTGAGGTGCTTTACTATATCTGTGACAAAACAATCAAAGTGCCCGCCATTTACATCAAGCCAAATGATTTGCAGAAGGGGAGCCCTTTAGATACGGTCAGATTCGAGGGGCGAAAGATGGGCGGGAAACATCTGTGGGAAGGACCTACTTCCCTCCTCATTGATGGTTTTTCAGCTTCTGCATCTGTGTCATTGGCCGGGGTTTTCAGACAACAAAAACTGGGGCCGATATTTGGTGAGGCTTGTTTGGGCACACGTTCCGGCACGTTTTCAGATCCTGTGAGCTACACGTTGCCCGAATCAGGACTCAAGGTTTCGATTGCTTCTGGGATTTTCTCAATGGATGACGAAATAAAAATGGGAATGAGATCTGTGGCACCTACACGGTGGGTTCAGTGTAACGTCAAAGACTTGATTTCTGGGAACGATCCGACAGAAGGCGCAATCAAGGATTGGATATCGAATCCTGAGGTAGGTGATGAATCACTCCTTATTGATCGAGAATCAAAAATGCTTTGGAAGGAATTGGAGACTGTGTATTCTCGCGTAAGAGATTGGGGTGGGAAAACCCGAAATGAAGCTTGGGAGATCTTATTAGAGGGTGACCAGTGTATCTCTGAGTTGAAAAACCTGCGCAAAAACGCCACACTTGAAGCGCTTAAACAAATCACAAAAGACCTCAAGCAGTGTCTCACACGCCGCAACACATCTATTCAAATTGTTTTACCTTTAAAAATGAGAACTGTCTTTCAGGAATTAACTTCACCAAATCGACCTGCTGTTTTACATTTCGGGTTACACAACAGAGCGGACTGCAACGTGTGTAAACCATCCAACCAATCAAAATGAAGCATTTATTCACCCCCTATATTTGTGTCATACTAGGAATATGTTGCGCACCTTCGCAGATTATTGCTCAAAAAGCAAGCGTCGGTTCTGAGGCTTTGTACCGCCAAGTTGACCCCATGATTGGTACGGGTGGACATGGACATACATATCCTGGAGCTACATCACCATTTGGCATGGTTCAATTAAGTCCCGACACAAGACTAGAGGGCTGGGATGGATGTGGGGGATATCATTATTCAGATTCGATTATTTACGGTTTCAGCCACACCCACCTCCAAGGAACAGGTGTAAGTGATTACGGAGATATTCTTTTAATGCCCTGTACACAGTTTGCTTCAGGCACAGAGACATGGAGAGACAGATATAAAAGCGGGTTTGATAAAAGCAGTGAATCTGCCCATGCTGGATATTACACTGTAGCGCTTAAAGACCATGGCATAAAGGCTGAACTCACAACCTCAGAAAGGGTGGGTATTCATAAATATTCATTGGTAAATCCCGATACATTAACACTTATCATCGATTTGGAACATCGGGATGATTTGATAAACTACAGTATTTACCCGCTTGATGACAGTACAATTGTAGGTCACCGATTGTCAAAAAACTGGGCGGAAGAACAGCATGTATATTTTGCCATCAGATTCAACAAGAGCTTCACATGGAGCGACCAACTGTCTGAAATAAAAACAATTAGAGACAATGTATCCGGAGAGATTGTTGAGCAAAAAATGGACTTTGTGCCTGTATTCGCAGCTGATTTCGGCGTCATCGATGAACTTACAGTCAGAGTGGGTTTAAGCTTTTGCGATGTTGAGGGGGCTGTCGGTAATTTGAATACTGAAGCGCCTCACAACGACTTTAGAAAATATAGAGCCGAAAATGAAAGACGATGGGAGGATCAACTAAGTCGCATCAAGGTAAGGGGGGCGTCGGAAGATGATCAAACAAAATTCTATACCGCTCTTTACCATTCATGCACAGTTCCTAACGTCGCGTCAGATGTAGATGGAAGATACAGAGGAACAGATCTTCAAGTTCACCAACTGAAGGAGGACGAGGGTTTGCATTACACCGTATTCTCACTGTGGGACACCTTCAGGTCTTTACATCCTTTACTTTCATGGATTGAGCCCGGAAGAACACGTGACTTTATTAGAACGATGCTCAGAATGTATCAGGATGGAGGGCAACTGCCTGTTTGGGAATTGGCGGGCAATTATACGGGGTGTATGATCGGGTATCACAGCGTTCCCGTGATCGCAGATGCGAAAGCATGGGGAATTACGGGGTGGGACGAAGAACTTGCACTCAAAGCGATGATTCAGGCAGCCGATTCAGCGCACTTAGGTCTTCCGAGCTACAAACAATTGGGCTATATCCCTAGCGAGAAAGAAAGTGAAAGCACTTCAAAAACACTTGAGTACTGTTTTGACGATGCCTGTATTTCAGCATTTGCTGCAAGCTTGGGCAAAGATTCATTATCTGAAACATTTAGAGAACGTTCTCTTTACTGGAGAAATCTATTAAACCCTGAATCTCATTTCATTCAACCTAAAAGAGATGGCGCGTGGATCCCCAACTTCAATCCCACTGAAGTAAATTTTAATTATACAGAAGCGAACGGATGGCAGTATACCTTCTTTGCCCCTCACGATATTTCAGGCCAAATCAGCTTGGCCTCCTCCCCTGAAGCGTTTTCTCAACACGTAGAAAATCAATTCTCAGCTTCTTCAGAGACCTCTGGCAGGCATCAAGTTGACATTACTGGACTTATAGGTCAATACGCGCATGGAAATGAGCCGAGCCACCATGTCGCTTATCTCCAGTCTTTCTTGGGGAAACAATGGCGTACCTCTGAGATTGTCACTGAAATCCTTACGGACCTGTATTCTTCAGAACCAGATGGTCTTTGTGGGAATGAAGACTGCGGACAGATGTCAGCATGGTATGTTCTGTCATCAATCGGGCTTTATCCGGTCTCACCTGGATCTACAACCAATTCTAATGAAGCACAACTCGCAATCGGTGCGCCACAGTTCGACAATGTGGTGGTAACACCTGCGAACAGTAAAGCACGTGCATGGAACAGACCGCTTTACATGTCTAAAGACAAAATCGGGCCCTATGTCAGGTTAGCAAATGGAGCAAAGCGGGCATGGTTAAACTATGGTGAGATTTTAAATGGCGGCTCCCTCGCATTTGAAACCTCGGTTGAACGAAATAACGGCTTCGGCGTACATGAGTTAGATCGTCCATCAACTGCTGTAAACGATACGGATTTTGTTCCTGTGCCCGCATTTGTTTCTTCGCGTTCATTTCAAGGGAAACGATCAGAAGTCATTTTACACCACCTCGACCCCAATGCAACCATTTACTTTACGCTCAATGGAAACAATTGGACTGTCTACAAAAAGCCAATCACAGTAAAATCTGACTCTGAATTCTTTGCTTATGCTGAAGTAAGTGGGGTCCGATCAAAAGAAGTACACCACGCCATCGTTAAAATTGACAATAACTGGGATGTCAAACTTACATACCCCTTTTCGCCGCAATATGAAGCATCTGGCCCTGCAACACTTGTGGATGGTCTCAAAGGTGGAGACGAATATAGAACTGGAGACTGGCAAGGTTATTACGCAACTCCTTTTGAAGCGACGATAGATTTAGGGAAATCAAAAACCGTTACGGGGATGACCTTAGGGTGCATTCAGGATATAAGACCCTGGATTTGGTTGCCGGAAAATGTGGAATTCTACACATCATCAGACGGCGAGAACTTTGAGCTTTTAGAAAGCGTTGCGCACGATGTGATGGAAGATGATTATGAAAAGCAAGTGTTCCGATTCAAGACGGAATCCATGATTGAAAATGTTCGTTTTGTGAGAGTCAAGGCAAATCCCAGGGGCCTGATTCCTGAATGGCATTTAGGTGCTGGGTACGACAGGTGGACTTTTGTAGATGAATGGGAGATTTCTTATAAATAACGCGAGACTGTATGCAACCTGAAAATGAGTCCGGACCTTTCTTAGATCTCGGTTTGGCAGCAACGACCCCTTACCCCTTAAATGTGCGCATCGAAAGTGCCCAAGGAGTATGGCTTACATGTGAAGGAGGAAAGAAAATATTCGATGCGATAAGTGGTGTAGGTGTGAGTAATTTCGGGCATGGACACCCTGACATAAGTGACGCCCTGCATCAACAAATCGACCGAAATCTTCATACAATGGTGTATGGAGAATTCCATCACAAATCTACTGTCAGCGCCGCTGATCAATTGACATCCATGCTGCCTGAGACGTTAAACGCTGTGTATTTTGTCAACTCTGGATCAGAGGCCATTGAAGGTGCACTTAAGCTTGCCAAGCGTATTACAGGAAGACGTAAAATGCTAGCCTGCACCGGAGGATACCATGGAAGTACAGCTGGCGCTTTGTCGGTGTCGTCGAATGTGGAACGGAGGGCTCCCTTCCTGCCGCTTCTGCCTGAGGTTGGATTTATTAAATTCAATGATGTGGCTTCACTCCAAGAAATAGATGCGACTGTCGCATGCATAATCGTTGAGACCATTCAAGGTGATGCGGGGGTTCAGATGCCTTCGCCTACATGGATGAAATTGTTAAGGGAAGCATGCACGAAATCTGGCACAATGCTGATACTCGATGAAGTTCAATGTGGAATGGGACGGACAGGCGCCCCGTTTGCATTTGTTGCATACGACATCGTGCCAGATATACTTTGTCTAGGCAAAGCCTTGGGAGGCGGTATGCCTATCGGTGCCTTTGTTTCTTCACGTAACAACATGTCCAAACTTTCACACTCCCCGGTCCTGGGTCATATTACAACGTTTGGCGGCCACCCTGTGGCGTGTGCAGGCGCTTCGGCTGCACTCGGATTACTTCAGAGAATGAACTGGACAGACGTCGAAAGAAGAGGTCAACTTTGGGAAAATCGGCTTAAATCTCATCCCGAAGTAAAAGTAGTCCGCAGGATAGGCCTTTTTATTGCCGTTGAACTGGAGGATGCAGAAGCCGTGAAAAAGACCATTTTAAAAGGACTGGATATTGGGGTTCTTTTGTTTTGGTTCTTAAGTGTACCGACTGCCTTCAGGATAGCACCCCCAATTAATATGACGGACGAAGAGGCCGAAGAAGGAATTCAGTTAATCTGTGAAGCGCTTAATTAAAGAAATCAGCGAGAATTTGCATGGACCTTTTCGCATCTGGAAGGATGTCCGGTACAAGATGCCATGCATGCAGAGATTTGGGTTCAACATGACTCGTGACATTTACATGAGATTTTTTCAGTTCATCAATCGTTCTCATGGAGTCTGAGTAAAAGAATTCGACCTCTGAAACCTGAACGTGGGTTTCTGGAAACCCAACAAAAGAACCGAAAATTGGAGATACGAGCGGATCATCTTCGTTCATTTTGCCGATGTATTCTCTGCTAAAAGCCACTGTGTCTAAATTGTCAAATGGACTGAATTCACTTTCATTATTTGTATTGCTTTTCGAGCGTTTTGAAAGATCCATCCAAGGTGACAAAAGGGCAAGTTTGGCAGGTAGAGGAGTGCCTTCTTTGATGCTTTTCATGACTGTACAAGCAGCCAAATTCCCACCTGCTGAGTCTCCAATTAAATACGTGTCACCACTTCGCTTCACAACATCTAAAAACACGGAATAAGCATCATCTATAGGTGCAGGGTAAGGGTGTTCTGGAGCGAGTCTATATTCAGGAAGAATGATTTCACATTTCAACGCTTTGGCAAGAAAGATAGCTGTCGCCTTGTACACACGCGCTGAACCAAAGGCAAACCCTCCTCCATGAAGCCAGACCACACGTTTGTTTTTATCTTCTATTCCTTGAAAGGAAACGATTCCGCAATTCACTCCTGCTATTTCTTCAAAACGAAGACTACCCCCAAATCTTCCGGGATTCAGTCGAGAAATCCCTTCCAGACCCGTCCTGATTTGTTGAGGTGTTGCACCTACAATCTCACGCCTCAGTCTGATCGCAACCGCGTGACCTGAGATCACCACATCATCAAAGCGACGCGCAATAAAATCTGAAATATTTAGGTAGGTATTATTTTCCATTTAACTACAAATGACTGAACTTTACCACAATGATTCGATTTACTCCCACAGAAAAAGCTGCGCCGAAAATTGGAGATGTACTCCTAAGCGAGCCCTTTCTAGATGATCCATATTTCGGGCGCAAAGCTGTATTGTTGTGTGAAAATAACAAAGATGGCGCATTTGGACTTGTCTTGAACAATTTCGTAAAAATTAAAATAGCGGATGTTTTGGAGGACTTAAAGGATGTTTCTGCACGCATCAGTATAGGTGGCCCTGTGAACAGCGCCAATCTATATTACCTACACACAAGCCCCGACATAGAAGGCGGTCATGAAATCATTGATGGTGTCTATTTGGGAGGCGAATTTGAGTCTCTTAAAGAAAAAATCAAAGCGGGCTTCACCTCTTTCAGATTCTTTATCGGCTATTCGGGATGGTCTGACACACAACTGTCTGATGAAATACGAAGTCATTCTTGGTTTATCACACGTGCCTCATCAAAAGAAATAATGTCTACTGAAGGTGAAAACGATGCGTTTTGGAAACGTTTAATAAACGGCATGGGTCCAGGATACTCTCACATTGCAGAGGCTCCATCTGACCCGAATTTAAACTAAGTTCAACCTGTTTCTAGCGTTACCCTTGCCCCTTCATGCGCGCGTACATTTAAAACGCGGCCATCTTCAAAGATCAAATACTGCCCCTTAATCCCCACCAAAACACCTTCACCCTCAGGACTTGTTGCTAGTTTGACAGATTTAATCTTGACAGGGTACTTTTCTACGGGATAATGAATTGTCGCAATTGTATCGTCGTCTGAAAAAAACGGTTCATATTGTGAATGGGCTCCTCCGAGCAAGTCAAAGCAATGGTCTTTTAATTCAAGCAATTCGTCAGGATCCCTTTGGACATCTTTAAGCATTCCCAACCAATGGGTTTTGTCATTGAGGTGCGCTTTAAGTGCAACCTCAATTTCACCCGCGAGTTGTCTATAGGGTGTCACGCAAAGCGTCATTGCTTCTACAGCACCCTGGTCGTTCCATCTAAATTGTTCACGCCCAAATCCAGTAACACCCACTTTGAGCTTGTTTGTTCGGCTTAGGTAGACCACATGGGGCACGTTGTGATACCGTTCTTCGAATTCACGATCTCTAAGTGATACGCCTGTGTGAATGGTACTAAGCTCAGGGTTGATAATAGAAGGGCACGATATCGGCGATTCAAAAAAGGCCTGCTTACTCATGCCCATTCTGTAAGCGCTTTCCATCTCCACTCCAGACACGATACAATGAACAACACCATGGTACTTCCATCTGATCCGCTTACCTACCCAACTGTTTATTTCAAAAGAAGGCTTTTTTTCGAGAATATCTGTATATTCCATATGGTAAGAAATCGTTTGGCCTGAGCTTTCACCTGCCACCGTTTTCATTTTTCTCAAATTTCCCGTCACAACCATTTTACTTTTAATATTGCACTAATTCGCTTCAAATTTATTAATTTGTGCCCTTAATTAACTATATTACAATCAAAATCCTTTCTATGAAACAATTTTTACTCCCTTGTGCTCTTTTAATTTTCGGCAGTGCCTTCGGCCAAGAACCTCTTCTAGAGGAAGACTTCGAATCATACTCAGTTGGTGATTACATCGGTGTCGCAAGTTCAGTATGGACGACATGGTCTGGCACAACAGGCACAACAGAAGACAGTCAAATAAGCGATGAACAAGCAAATTCTGGCACACAGTCTATGAAAATATTCGGCACATTGGCTGGCGGACCTATGGACATTTACCTACCTATCGGACTTGAGAGTGCTTACGAAGTAAGCTACAACATCTACGTCCCTTCTGGAGGCTCTGCTTATATGAACGTTCAAGAACAACTAACACCGGGTGCACCAGGGTTTTGGGCATTTGACATGGTCTTTTCTGGCAATGGCTCTATGCAACTGAGCATAGACCAAGTGGACATCGCTTTCGGTTCATACAACCAAGATGAGTGGACTTCTGTATCTCTAAGAATGGATCCTGTTAATGACCGAGCTGAAGTTTTCATTGGCGGAGAGTACATTGCAAATTTTGCATTTGATGGAATTATCGGAGGCCTTAATTTCTTCGGATTTGGAGACGGCAATTCTGCTGGACTTTACTACATCGACGATGTCGTCGTTGTTGAAACAGATGATGTTGTGAACGGAATCGCTGAGGTGTCAAACCTCGATGTTGCATTCGGACCTAACCCTGCAAATGATTACATTAATATTTCTTGTAACGTTACAAACGGCATTGTTCGCATTATGGCTTTAAACGGTCAAGTTGTTAAAGAAATCATTACTTCAAACCTCATCTCTGGTCAACGTATCGATTTAGATCTGGACAACGGCATCTACCTTATAGAGGTGTCTTCAAATGGCAACCGCACAATGCGCAAGCTTGTTGTAAGTCACTAAGTGAATTGAAGATTGATGCGCCTGAAAAAAGGTGACGTCGAAAGTCAACACAACACGATATTATACAAAGGGCTACTTCTTCTGAAGTGGCCCTTTTGTATTCAATGTGACACGTTATTTATAAAATTCACAATCTGACTCACAGCATCTAATGCAGGTGTTGGCAAGCATTTGTCTGTCCAGGGGTGTGATGTGCCAAACGTGTGTCCTGTGTCAGGGATGGATGCGAATTCACCTTGAGTGGCCCAGTTTGCCAACTCCCTGCCCTCAACATCACTTACTGCTTTGTCAGAATCACCGTGAACGACCAGCAACGGAACCTCAAGAGATCGAACAGCGCGTTCAATATTCAATGATTCAGAATTCAAAGTGAAATCTTCGAAAAAGGAGAATGAATGGGACAGTATTTGTTGCGTCCGTCCATTTATAACCTCCAAACGATCTGTTTTACGCCAGGCTTCTAATTGATCTCCACCCGGAAACCTTCGTGCAAAATCACTGACAGACGCAAGCAAAACAACACCGTCGACATGGCTTGTTGCCGCAGCTAAAGCAGCGACTCCTCCCCCTCTGCTGTGACCGATAACGATGACTTTCTCGTTGGGTTGACAAGATTCGGATGCGCTTAATAAGAGTTCCTCTAAATCTGATTTTTCTATCGAATATGTGTTTTTACGCCAAGCCAACGTATCACTGCATTCATTCAAATCAGGAAGAACGTGACCATTGTGACTGAAATTAAACCTCACAAACTCCCACCCTTCTTCAGCAAAAAAATCGCCCATCATAGGCCATGCTCCCCAATCCTTAAATCCTTTGTATCCATGTGCAAAAACAACACGTCCTCTTTTAACAATGCCTTTCGGGACAGAATGAATGTCACCGTTCATATGACCATTTAATCCAAGATGTGTGAAAGTGGTACGAATTATGCTCATGGGGGAAGTGTGGTTTGAATCGGTCCGTAGTAAATTGCGTTCACTTTGAACTTCTAAATTATATCACAATCAATAAGAATGAATCTCAGAAGTAAGATACTATTTATGGCTTTGACTTGTATAATGACAAGCCATGTTTTAGGCCAAACGCCATTCAACGTCGATGTCACTGTCACTGGATTGTCCAATGATACTGTTTATTTGGCAAACTATTACGGGTCAAAACTTTACTACAGTGACACGACAGTCACTGATGCTCAGGGCCATTTTTCATTCAAAGGCAAAGCGTTTAATGAATGTGGAAAATATGCTGTCGTTCTTCCGGGACCGGTATTTTTCGATATTATGCTGGTGAATGAGCCCATGGAGTTCCGAACAACCAAATCAAACCCGCAAGGTGATATGGTTGTCATTAAAAGTGAGG
>JAPKBK010000115.1 GCA_028823435.1 Flavobacteriales bacterium | reverse complement strand
TAAATTCTCAGCGCGATGAAGATCCACCCATGTAAATGAGGCATCACGTAACGCCCCTGTCCAAACCAGCTCTGCCAAGGCCCTGTTTGACTGTGTACTGTCTAATGGGATAAAGACATCTGGCGTAATCCCACCTCCACCATATACCTTACGGCCTAGCAAAGTTCTGTAGGCCACGGTATCCGCATGCTGAATGCTATCCTCTAGAAAAAGCTCACCAGACGCAATGCGGTCTTGGTAATCATTCGCATAATTCACACCTTCACCGTACGGCTTTTGGATTGCTCTTCCGCTCGGAGTGTAAAACCGAGCTACTGTAAGACGAAGGGCACCCGCTCCTGACAGCGCATTTGGCACAGAGAATTCCTCCTGAACCAGTCCTTTTCCGAAAGACCGTCTGCCCACGATAAGGCCTCTGTCGTTATCCTGCAAAGCGCCGGCAAATATCTCACTGGCGGAAGCCGAGTTTTCATCTACAAGAACCGCAATAGGCCAGCTACTGTACTCTCCAGGATACGTGGAATTGTAATTTATTCGCGGAGAGGCCTTGCCCTCTGTGTAAACAATCCCAAGACCTTCATCTAAAAATCGATCAAGCATGTTTGTTGCGGAATGTAGATATCCGCCCCCGTTTCCCCTTAAATCTACAATCACTGAAGTCGCGCCTTGCTTCGCCAAATCGTTCATTGACCGCTCGAACTCGATGGCCGTTGTCGCAGAAAAGCGAATGACTTTGATATAGCCCACGCTGTTTTCTAGCACAAAAGATGCCACGACACTATTTATGGGAATCCTTGCGCGCACAATCGTCACTTTGATTACATCTTCTAAAGGGGTGTCTGTGTCGCCAAGGGCATTGCTGTTCCGGGTGATTCCCAAATCGACCTGGGTCCCTCTTGGGCCCTTGAGCAACTTCATGACCCGGTCGTTCGTCAGATCGGGACCAGAAACAGATTCGCCTTCAACTTCAACAATCCGATCTCCCGCTTTTATCCCCGCACTTTCTGAAGGACCACCTGGGATGGCATTGACAACCATTAATGTGTCGTCTCGAATAATGAACTCGACGCCAATCCCTTCAAAATTCCCCTCCATGAGAACCGCGTTCGCTAAGATTTCTTCTCGAGAGAAGTAATTTGTATGGGGGTCGAGTTCTTGGACAATCGATTGAACTGCAACATCAATAAGTGATTCACGATCTATTGAGTCCACATAGAGAACGTCAATTTGGTTTAAAATATGTGTAATACGATTGTCCTTGCGAGGGCTATGTTGTGAGGCATCATTACATCCACGGCCTAGCAAAAGCCCCACAGCCAGTGTAAGTGCGATGATCAGTGGTTGAGCTGGTCCGTTGAGCAGGCCATTTTGATTAGTCGACATAAGCAGCGTGCATTACTGTTCTAAAAGTTCTGTAACAATGGATGATTTCGTGAGGAAATCGACGCCACTTGTATCTTTATAAGCGGATTTATAGACGACTCTCTTGATTCCCGCTTGCAGAATGAGCTTTGCACAATCTCTACATGGGGAGAGCGTAATATAAAGGGTCGATCCTTCAGCTGAGTTGTGACTTCGGGCAAGTTTTGTGATTGCATTTGCCTCAGCATGCAAGACGTACCAATGTGTTTGTCCCTCATCATTTTCACACTCATTTGGAAACCCACTGGGAGAACCATTATAGCCATCGGCTATAATCATCTTGTCTTTTACGATAAGTGCACCCACGTTTTTCCGAGTACAATGAGAAAGTTTGGCCCACTCCTCAGCCATTTTCATATAGGCAATATCGTACCTAAGTTGCTTTTTCTTCGCTTCATTCATTAATGCGCAAGATAATCTATGTAGTTTCGTTTTATGCGTATCTATACAAGAACAGGTGATGACGGAACTACTGGACTTTTCGGTGGGACACGTCTCTCAAAAGACGACCTTAGAATCGAAGCTTACGGCACAGTTGACGAGCTTAACACATTCATAGGCAGATTAATAGAACATGAATCAATGAAGACACATCGGGTGTTTTTTCGAGAAATTCAATCTCAGCTTTTTCTTTTGGGCAGCCATCTGGCAACCATTGATCCTAAGATGAAAGAAAAATTACCAAAGTTTGCATCGGATAATGTTCAGGATTTTGAAAATTGGATCGATGCGGCGGATGAACAAACCCCAGATCTAAAGAACTTCTTATTGCCAGGAGGCCATCCAGCTGTCGCTGATGCACATGTTGCTCGGGCGGTGTGTAGGCGGGCCGAACGCAGATGTGTTTCACTCGCAAGAGAACAAAAAATTGATCCGGAACTCATTAAATATCTAAATAGGCTGTCAGATTTACTCTTTACAGCTGCAAGATTGCTTTCTCACATCACGAAAACCGAAGAAATAGCTTGGAAAGCAAGATAATGAATACTTAATCTCTTTAAAACTTGCAATCAAATGAGATTCGGTTATTTTTGCGCGCTATAACCTTATATAAGGAATAAAGGAATGTATTGGACTCTAGAATTAGCATCTTACTTAGAAGACGCGCCTTGGCCCGCCTCTAAAGACGAACTCATCGACTTCGCTATGCGAACAGGTGCGCCTCTTGAAGTCGTTGAAAATCTTCAAGGTCTACAAGACGATGGAGAGAACTACGATACCATTGAGGACATTTGGCCTGACTACCCTTCGAAGGAAGATTTTTTCTTCAACGAAGACGAATATTAGACGTGTATAGCGCGTAACAAACGCCTATGCGTAGATGGATTTTTTTGTTCCATCACGATCTCCTTTCCTGCCGTTAGTTGATCCATGAGCTCAGTGTTACCGTGCCTCATCGTGAGCAATTCTAATCCCTTTTCTGTTTTCGTCCAAAACCCATCTCCCAACCCGTCTACAAATCGATGTCGCCTTTCTGGGTCTTCCTCGAAGACCAAATCGAATTGAACCGCAGAGTTTTCCATCATTCTCACGTGAATTCCCGATTTATTTAGCCTCGCAAAAAGAGTAGAAAGGTGATCCTCCCCCACAAATGAATTGTCGGCAGGACCTAAAGACAAAAGGGAAACATTCGGGCGAGAGATGTACATCGGGATCCCAGGAACCATGCCTGGATAAGAAGCGATTCTCGTTTGAGGTGCATTTAAATCCACAAAACTTTTTACAAAAAGAGGAATGCCTTCGTTCTGTAGTGGTTTGATCGTTCTTGGATGAATCACACTGGCGCCATAGTAACTGAGTTCTAGCGCTTCTCCATAATCTAATTCTTTGATTGTTTCAGTGTGATCAAACACACGTGGGTCGGCATTGAGCATCCCAGGAACGTCCTTCCAAATGACGACTTCCTTTGCGCCGATTGCACACGCGAGTAGCGCCGCTGAATAATCCGACCCCTCGCGTCCCAAAGTCGTCGTTCTACCAGTAGGACAACGACCTATAAACCCCTGAGTGACGATAATTCGATTCGCCATTTCCGAGAGCGACGTTCGCAACCCCGCACCGTTCTCATAGATTAAACGCTCATTGACTCTCGCGCTTCTGTGTTTTGCGTCGGTCAAAATGATATCTCTTGCGTCTGACCATTTTACGTCGACGTTTTTCGTTGTCAAATACCCCGACAATACGCGCGTACTCGCATCCTCCCCTGCCGCGACAAGCGCATCATATCGTGCGTCTTCATCCTCCAGCTCGTTTGCCGTTTTTAAAGCCGACTCAAAGATCACACGTAGATCGACATTTATACCGAGTTCTCGCGCAATGGCTTCGTGAGCGTCGATGATCGAATTCATTTGGGACTGGGCAGAGACAAAACCCTCTTTGGTTAAAACCCCAAGCACATTCTCCAACTCATTCGTTGTCTTTCCCATCGCAGAAACGACGACGACTGCAGATCCTTGTAAATTTTGATCCAATAGCGTACCTACATTTCGCACCGCCTCAGAATTTTTAACCGAAGCGCCGCCGAATTTATGTACTACGAATTGATGACTTTTAATTTGCACATTGCGAAGTTACCTGAAGAAAGCCCTTGAACGTACATTGCAATATGGAATCATCACAACTTATAGATATCGCACTAGGCATCATTCTAATTTGGGGCGCCTTCTCTGGATTCAAGAAAGGGTTCATTCTATCAATGGCATCATTTATTGCAATTGTTGCGGGAGCAATCGCGGCGTATTATGGTTCTGAGGCGATAGCTACAGTATTGGCATCAGAGGTTGACTGGAGCAGCCAGAAGATCGCCGTGGCCTCCTTCGCCATTGCTTTTATAGCGGTTGTTTTGATTGTACACCTTTTGGCAAGACTTTTAGAGAAATTCATCGACTTGTTAGCATTGGGATTGGCGAACAAACTCTCTGGAGCCCTTTTCGGAATGGCAAAAAACGCACTTCTTCTCACATTTGTCATTTTCGGAATTAAGGGTTTCGGAGGAAAGCATATCCCTGAAAGTTTAGAGAAGAACTGCGTGATTTTTCCTGTCGTAGAATCTATTGCTCCGCTCGTGTTGCCGTATTGGAAGGATTGGTCTGAAAAGACCGATCTAGAAAAATTGGAAGAAAAAGCCAACGAAAAACTGAAAGAAGCGAAGGAGAAACTTATAGAAACGAAAGGGAAAATAGAAGACAAACTCTGAGTTTTCTTATGCTGCACCCACAGCTTGAAACAACGCTGTCATTTGAGAGGTCAGCGCCGTTTTTTTCTCCAAGTAGTCGTCATTGTCTTGCAGGATGGTATTCACACTCACATAGAATTTTATCTTCGGCTCTGTCCCTGAAGGACGGACCGTAATTCGTGACCCCTTTTCTGTGATAAACTGCAGAACGTTTGACTTCGGCAAATCTATATTCTTGACTTCCGAGGAAATCAGATTGTGGTTTTTCTGGGTGTCAAAGTCAAGAAGCCCCACAACTTTTTCACCAGCCAGCATGCGAGGAGTGGATGATCGGAATCTAGAGATCATCTCGGAGATCTCATGTGCGCCTTCCCTGCCCATTTTCACGATTGACACCAAGCCTTCTTGATAAAGGCCATGTTTTCGATGAATACACTCTAGGCGGGCCAACATTGTGGTTCCGTTTTCTTCTAGTGAATGTGCAAGTTCAGAAAGCACACAACACGCCGCTACCGCATCTTTATCTCTGGCTGTATCCTTGATAAGATATCCGTAACTCTCCTCTGCGCCGACAATAAAATTGCGACCATTCAACCCTTTCTCTTCATCTGCGATTGCTGCGGCGATATGTTTAAATCCAGTGAGCGTTGTTCGCACACCTAATCCATAGCTTTCACCTATTGAAGACAGAAGCGGAGAGGTCACAACAGTCGAAGCCACAAAATCTGATGAATCGTATGGATCACCATTGTCTCTTCCACAGCGAATGACGTAATCGAAAAGCAACGCGCCAGTTTCGTTTCCATTAAGCAGTTGAAATCCTCCTTCTCCATTTGGCACAGCGACTCCGACTCTGTCAGCATCTGGATCTGTGCCCATGACAAGCGATGCTCCTAACTTTTTGCCAAGCGAAATCGCTTCTGCTAAAGCTTGCCCCTCTTCTGGGTTGGGGCTTGATACCGTCGGGAAATTCCCGTCAGGTGATGACTGAGAGGCGACCTCGTGAACATTTGAAAAACCAAATGCCCTTAACGCAGGCGGGACACTTACGGATCCTGTACCATGTAAACCTGTAAAAACAAGGCTTGCTGGCGACCCGTTTTCTTCCAGTGAAACTGAACGTCTTAATTTTAGAATAGCCTTGAGGTAACCTTCATCATGTTCTGGTCCAAGCAAGGTAATCAGGTCTTCAGATGCGATCTCTCTGGAGGCAATTTTTACTTCTGAAAGTGATTTTATTTTTCGAACCTCTTCGATGATGGCGGAGTCGTGGGGAGATACGATTTGGCCTCCATCATCCCAATACACTTTGTATCCATTATA
>JAPKBK010000114.1 GCA_028823435.1 Flavobacteriales bacterium | reverse complement strand
GGAAGAATTGCTTTTGCAGGAGGTGTAAGATGGTCCTTTTTGAAGCAAGAAGCAGACTTAGACCCTGAAGCGACATTGCTCGACACCTTATATATAGGAGACAATCCTGCGGTCGTGGCCATGAAGAACTACGAACGCGAATTGTCCAAGGGAGCTGAAGGTGTCAAATTTCAGGATGCTTGTGACGCCATGGACAGAACCCAAGCGTGGAATTACGAAGCCCGAGCGAGAGAAGTTTTAGGCCAACTCAACTTACATGACCTCACACGGAAGGTTGGCACTTTAAGCGGTGGAGAAAAAAGACGCGCAGCGCTAGCCGCCGTCCTCCTTGAAGCGCCGGAGTTGATTTTCTTAGATGAGCCGACAAACCATCTTGATTTAGAAATGATCGCATGGCTCGAAAAACGGCTTAAATCAACCAACGCGACCATTTTTATGATCACACACGATCGTTATTTTCTCGAAAATGTCTGTGACCGCATCTTAGAAATCGAGAACAACCAACTCTATTCATACAAAGGCAACTTCAGTTACTATCTCGAAAAGCGTGACGAACATCGAGAAAACGCACAAGCTTCAAAAGACAGAGCCCAAAAAGCGATGAGAAGAGAGTTGGCGTGGATGCGTTCCACGCCTTCTGCCAGAACTGGAAAGAGTAAAAGCCGGATCGACCGGTTTTACGAAATAAAGAAAGAAGCTGCTGTAAGGTTGAAAGATGACCCCATGCACATCTCTGTGATCCCCGAACGTCTCGGAGGAAAGGTCGTCGAATTACACAAAATTGCATGCGCATTTGGAGAGCGCACGCTGTTCGAAGGATTAACACACCACTTCAAAAGAGGAGAGCGTATAGGAATTGTAGGTTCAAATGGATCGGGAAAGACAACGCTGTTAAATATGATCCTCGGATTACAAAAGCCTGATGCGGGAAAGGTCTCTGTAGGCGAAACCGTTGTATTCGGACACTATCATCAACTTGGTGGTAACTTTAGCGTAGACTGGAAAGTCATTGATGCTGTGAAAGAAATTGCTGATTATATCCCCTTAAAGGGCGGAGGCAAACTTACCGCAGCACAACTCTTGGAGCGCTTTCTCTTCCCGAAGCACATGCATTACCAATACATCAAGGTGCTGAGCGGAGGTGAGAAAAAACGTCTTCACCTGCTTCGTGTGTTAATGAAAAACCCAAATTTCCTCATACTCGACGAGCCCACAAACGACCTTGACATCTTCACACTCGCCGTGCTCGAAGAGTTCCTCCTTGATTTTACGGGATGCCTGTTGGTGGTGTCTCACGATCGGTATTTCATGGACAAGATTGTAGAACATGTTTGGGCGATAGGCGAAGGTGGCGCGACATCTGTAAGAGACTATCCTGGCAACTACACCCAGTATAGACTCGCAAGAAAAGAACAAATTGCGTTGTCTCAAGCCGCAGCATCTGCCGCGTCAAAAAACGCAAAAGAAAATTCTTTAGATGTAAAAGGAAATTACACTGAAAAGCTTTCGTACAAAGAAAAGTTTGAATATGAGACCCTGGGGCCGAAAATCACTGCGCTTGAAACCAAGCGTGATTTATTGGCAACTGAACTTGAATCGTGTAACGCGCACGAAGACCTCATACGTTTGGGCGATAAGCTAGGTAAGATCACAGAAGAACTAGACGCATCTGAGATGCGCTGGCTGGAACTCTCTGAAAGAGCCTGAACCAATTGCGTTATGGCTGATCGAAGTCCATGACAAATGGACCGTCCCCGACAGGATGACTCTGACATGAGAGAACATACCCGTTCTCTACCTCATCGGGCTCAAGTGCATAGTTGACATCCATAGAAGCACTGCCAGAAGTCATTTTACAACGACACGAGCAACATACGCCACCTTGACAAGAAAAGGGCGCATCTAGACCAGCATCAAGTGCAACATCGAGAATAGATTTCCCTGAACGCTTCACGCTTACAGTTGTTGTCACGCCGTCTAGGACTACAGCGACATCAACGTGATCACTCGAAACCGAAGCGTCATCAGGCGCTTGGACTTTCTTTTCTTTTGTAGGAGACGAAGACGTGAATAGCTCAAATTTTATCTTCGACTCATCCATACCTGCACTTAAAAGCGCCTCCTTGCCTGCCAATATCATCTCTTCAGGACCGCACAGATAAGAAACATCATATGACGAGGGGGAAACAACTTCGGAGAAGATTCTGTCGAAACGCGCGCGATCAAGTCGCCCTCCGAACATCTCGATTTCTACTGGCTCTCTGGTGAGCAGATTGAAAATCTGAAGTCTTTCAAGGTAGATATCTTTAAGATCGGCGAGTTCATCCTTAAAAATAATGCTCGCGGTCTCCTTATTGACATAGAACAGCGCAAACCTTGAGTCTGCAGAGGCATGGAGCGTTTCTTTAATGATACTCATGATGGGCGTAATTCCCGAACCAGCAGCAAATCCCAAATGATTGTTCTCATTCGAACCTGAGGCTGCAGTAAACCTACCGTCAGGGAGCATCGATTCCAAAACATCTCCTACTGCAAGCACACGATTTGCATAGGCACTGAATTTTCCGCCAGGCACTTCCTTGACAGCAACACGCAACACGCCTTCGTAAGGCGCAGAACAAAGAGAATAGCTTCTACGTACATCTTCACCATTAATTGTGGTACGTAGTGTAAGGTATTGTCCAGCTTTGTAATGAAAAACTTCGCCGGAAACGGACTCGAGAAGCAAGGAAACTGAATCAACTGTTTCTCTTCTTATTTCAACGACCCTGAGATTATGGAATTTAGACATGGCGCGAAGGTAATTCGGGAAAACTAATTTTGAATGATTTGATCTAAATCATATCTAAAAAAACCTTATGCGAGTATCTTTGGAATATGATTGAAACTCAACAGCATTTAAGAGAAGAGTTCGACGCCTATGTTGCTGCGGATAAGAAGATTGAACCGAAGGACTGGATGCCTGATGCGTATCGCAAAACTTTGATCCGCCAAATCTCGCAACATGCGCACTCTGAAATTGTGGGCATGCTCCCCGAGGGCAAGTGGATTACGCGTGCGCCAAGCCTCCAACGTAAGGCGATTTTACTGGCAAAAGTTCAGGATGAAGCAGGGCACGGATTGTATTTATATTCTGCTGCGGAAACCTTGGGCGTAGACAGGGCTGATTTGGTGGATGATTTGCTTTCAGGCAAAGCAAAATACAGCAGTATTTTTAATTACCCATCACTCACGTGGGCCGATATCGGCGCAATAGGTTGGCTCGTTGATGGTGCTGCGATTATGAATCAAGTCCCTCTTTGCAGATGCAGTTATGGGCCTTATGCCAGAGCAATGACGCGCGTTTGCAAGGAAGAAAGCTTTCATCAACGTCAAGGGTATTCAATCATGATGCAACTGATGAAAGGCACCGATGCGCAGAAAGAAATGGCACAAGATGCGTTGAACAGGTGGTGGTGGCCATCCCTCATGATGTTTGGCCCAAGTGACAGTGAAAGCATGCACAGCTCACAGAATATGAAGTGGAATATCAAACGCTTCTCCAATGACGAGCTTAGACAACGCATGGTAGACATGACCGTTCCTCAAGCAGAATGTATCGGACTGAAAATGCCGGATCCAGACCTGAAGTGGAATGAAGAAAAAGGAGGTCACGATTTCGGAGAGATCGATTGGACAGAGTTCTATGATGTCATTGCTGGAAACGGCATTTGCAACAAAGAACGTTTGGAAGACCGTAACAAAGCACATGATGATGGTGAATGGGTAAGAGATGCCGCGGTGGCCTATTCCGAAAAAAGAAACGCAAATACATAACGATGAGTGAAAATAAAAGCAACTGGCCCCTATGGGAAGTTTTTGTGAGAAGTCGTCAAGGCCTTGGACACAAACACGTGGGGAGTCTTCACGCCTCTGATGCGGAGATGGCAATTGGAAACGCACGTGATGTTTACACACGAAGACAAGAAGGCGTCAGTATTTGGGTTGTCCCTGCAGAATCCATTACGGCGAGCTCTCCTTCAGATTCTGAAGCATTATTTGACCCAGCGAACGACAAGGTCTACCGTCACCCCACATTCTTCGTCCTTCCAGACGAGGTTAACCACATGTAACTTACAGTGAACAAGACCCAACATATGCATGCGCTTTTGCGCTTAGGAGACGATGCCCTTGTCCTTGCCCAACGTCTGGGTGAATGGTGCGGCCATGCGCCCGCCCTTGAGGAAGACATTGCCCTCACTAACATTGCGCTTGATCTCATAGGCCAAACCCAATCCTACCTCACCCTGGCTGGATCACTCGACCCGGACGCACCCAAAACTGATGACGAACTCGCTTTCCTTCGTTCTGAAAGCGAATTCAAGAATTTACTTCTCGTAGAGCAATCAAATGGTCATTTCGGAGATACAATCGCACGACAATTTTTATTCGACCAGTATGCACTGTTACGCGCTGAACATCTCGCACAGCAAACATTCGATTTGGATGCAGCTGCCATTGCTGCAAAAGCAGTGAAAGAAATCCGATATCATGCGGCCCACAGCAGCAAATGGATCATCCGACTTGGAGATGGAACCTCAGAAAGCCACTCACGCATTCAGAAATCAATCGACGATTTGTGGGCGTTTACAGGTGAGATGTTTGCCGCTGATGACGTAGACATCGCTGGATCCATCGCTGGACTCCTTCCCGACCTCAGCGCTTTGAAAACGCAATGGGATGTTGAGATCGACAGAGTGCTTGTGGAAGCAACACTCATACGACCAAAAGACGGCGCAATGAAAACGGGTGGCAGAACAGGTGTTCACACTGAAGAACTCGGGACAATGCTTGCCGAGATGCAAATCCTACCACGAACACACCCTGGCGCAAGCTGGTAAGCCGACGACCTTGACGCAAATGATTGACCGCTCTCCTTCCTCACTTGTTAAAGCAGTAAGCCGTCAATTACAAGACGTCATGGACCCCGAGCTGACTTTTCTGAGTGTGACGGATATGGGGATCCTGCGAGACGTGAAATTCGAAAATGGCCACATTGTTTGCGTGATCACGCCCACCTATTCAGGATGCCCCGCGACGGAAGTTATTTCCGAAGATGTGCTTAAAGCGGCCAGAGAAATTGATCCTGACGCCGAAGTTGAAGTTGTTTTATCTCCCGCATGGACCACAGACTGGATCTCTCTTGAAGCGCGAGAGAAAATGACTGCAAATGGAATTGCTCCGCCTGAAGGATCTAGCCATGACAAGGCGTTCCTGACAGGAGATGGACACACCATACCTTGCCCTATATGTAAGAGCAAGGAAACGAAACTCATCTCACCATTCGGGTCTACACCATGCAAAGCATCATTCACTTGCAATGCATGCCTCGAACCCTTTGAACATTTTAAGTGCTTTTAACATGAGTCACTCCGAAAACAACACACATCCTGTAGTAGCAAAAATGCTACTCGGAGACAAAATGACTGACTGGCTCAAGGCTGAAGTTCTTGAAAGCCGACCTGGATTCTGTCGTTTGTCTATGTTTGCGAGAGAAGAAATGGCAAATGGGTTTGGGATCATACATGGGGCAATCACATTTGCACTTGCAGACAGCGCGATTGCCTTTGCCGCAAATGCCCATGGCCGTCATGCCGTGAGTCTAACGACTTCAATTCGCCATTTGGCAGCCGTGAATCCAGGCGACCTCATCACTGCTGAGGCAACTGTAACGACTTTAAAGCACAGAATTGTCAATGTCGATGCCACAATAACAAACCAAGACGGTGTTTGTGTCGCGGATGTTCGCGCGACTGGCTACAGGAAGAAAGAAGCGTGGTAAGTCCCCTTGAGCGCGAGCAACTCTTCATGCGTGCCCGATTCTATTAATGACCCAGCATCAATTACAAAAATCCGATCTGCATCCCTGATTGTACTCAATCTGTGCGCCACAATTAAAGATGTACGATCTTG
>JAPKBK010000113.1 GCA_028823435.1 Flavobacteriales bacterium | reverse complement strand
TATCTTGCGCTTCTTGAAGCCACATTATATCTATATGAATAATCTCCACAGTACTCGTTTTTTTTCGGTGATTTTGACCGTCGTTTTAATTTTGAGTGGTGATTTTGTATCTGCTCAATCGATAATGTATGAAATGGGAAGTGCTGCAGAAGTGGAGTATGTTTGTGGTGAGGATGCCCTTTTTACAGATAACAATTTATTAGATGCTGGTGGGGGAGCGCAAAACCCCTATGATTGTAACAATGCAACCATAACGTTCTGCCCCAGCGTGCCCGGTGATGCTGTTCAATTAAGTTTTGCTGTGTTTGATTTGCAAACAAATGCCAATCCCAACAACAACGATGTTCTGTTTGTATATGATGGGCCCGATAATTCCGCCCCTTTGGTTGGTGCAGGTACAGGCAATAGTTTCAGTGGTGTCAGCTATACAGCCTCTTTTAATAACCCATCAGGATGTTTGACTTTTGTGTTTGATTGTAACAATGGTGCCACGGGAGGAGATGTTGGTTGGGCTGCATACTTAAGTTGTGTGACGCCATGTTCTTATCCAGTGTCAGGGCTTGAGTTGGTGAGTCCTGAACCATTCCCTACAAACGTTGTCGGGTCTGTGAGTGTGGGGCTTTGTCCTGACGAAGTAATTACGTTCTCTGCTGAGTCTGCGTTTGGAACTGATGGTTTTCTCCTTGAATCTCTTGTATGGAATTGGGGAGATGGCTCTGTTGAGACCACAAATGTATTAGCAGACGGGTTACTGGCGTCTCATTCATATTCTGTTCCAGGTGAATATATTGTGACACTTACGGTGGTGGATGAGAATGCTTGTAACAGCACCAATCTACAACCGATTCAAGTGCTTGTGAGTACTTTGCCAATTTTCAATGCGGAATTCACCACGCCACTTTGTGCGGGTTCTCCTGGGTTTATCAATGGCAACCCAGTTCAGTCTATTACTTGGACTGCTTTGCCTCCAGTGGGCATTTCAGAAGATGTCGCACTGCCAGATGACACCGGGATACCATTTGTGTCGGATTTGTTCATTGACTTTTTTGATCAAGGTCAAGTGCTTGAGGACTGTGACGACATTCAGATGATCACTGCCAATATGGAGCATACTTTTGTAGGTGATTTAACGATGTGGGTCACTTGTCCCGACGGAACAGAGGTGATCCTTATGGAGAATGGTCCCACAGGTTCTCCCGATCCCAACGGTTGTACGCCCGATGATGATGTTGAAGGAAACAATTTAGGACTTCCTGACAATGAAGGTTTTGATTACTCATGGAACATGGATGCAGATTGGGTGTTGGACGATATCTCTAATCCAGATATGGCTGACCCTATTCCAGCGGGGGTATACCTCCCTTGTGGTGATCTTTGCGATTTCGTTGGATGTCCACTCAATGGAATATGGAGCTTTACTGTCTTCGACCAATGGGGTGGAGATGATGGTTTTTTATATGAGTGGGGGATAGATTTTAATCCTGAAATTGTGCCTGGTGTGACAACGTTCACTCCAGAAATCGGATTAGAGTTAGATTCGAGTTTCTGGCAGGTAACCCTTGCTGACGAAGGTGTACTGCTTATTTCAGATGACATGAACAGTGTTGATTTAAATTTCCCCAACCCAGGAGATTTTGACTTCACTTACCAAGTGACAAATAACTTCGGATGTACCTGGGATACGACGGTTAATATTACTGTAATAGAAGGCCCTCAAACAAACATTACAGCTGGAGATGATGTCATCTTTTGCCAAGATCCCGTTCAGTTGTTAGGCTTGTTTACTGGAAGCGGTCCTTCTGACTGTGGTGGTGCTGGAGGGTCCTATGATTATTGTTATGCAAACAATGAAAATACCGTATTCAACTATTGTCCCGATGTTGTTGGGGATGGAACCATGATGACGTTAAGTTTTTCTTCGGGAACCATGGAGACCTGTTGTGATTTCATCAATGTCTTTGATGGTCCGAATGGCACAGGAGCTTTGCTGCAAACTTTTAACACGAATATTCCAGGCACAACATTTACAGCAACGAATCCGGATGGCTGTATTTCTTTCGTACTCACAAGTGATGGCAGTGTGAATTGTCAAGATGGATTTGCCAATTTTGAAGAATTGGCTTGGTGTGTAAGTTGTGGAGGCCAGGATGCATGTGGATTTGATTGGTCATGGAGCCCTACGGAGTTCTTAGACAATCCTCTTGTGCCCCAACCTACGGTGTTGGATTTTGATGGACAACCCACAGCCTATACGTTGACAGTTGAGCCTATCGGCTTTGACAATTGCGCTGCGACAGACGTTGTGATGGTCTTGCCTGGATTCGAGTATGATGTGACTGATCAACAGCCTTCTTGTTTGGCTGATGACGGTGTGTTAATTGTATCAATCAACGAATCGTTAAGTGATGGTCCTTTTACCATTGAATTTTTTGAAGGAGGGATCCTTCAGGAATCCGTGTTATTTGATGGCTCTGATTATGTTCTTCAGAATTTGACGCCTGGGATGTACAGCGTTGATTTGTTTGATGACACTGGATGTCTCTATTCATATGAATTTGAAATGCTTGACCCTGTGCCTATGGAAATTGAAACAAGCGCAGACGAAATCATATGTTTGTCTGCCGCTGTTGTTCTTGAAGCATCCTCTGACCAAGACCCCACTGAGAGTTGGACTTACAATTGGGTAAACTCACTCACTGGAGATACGACGTCTACCGCTGACGGTACGTTTGTCGCAAGTCCTCTTTCGAGTACGATTTACACCGTTTTTGCAACAGATGTTAATGGCTGCCCCTCAACAGATGAAGTCATTAATGTCAATGTGCTGGGCGAGATCATGCCAGATTTACAAGGTTCAGATTACATCTGCAGTGGAGAAGAAGCGACATTAGATGCTTCAGCTTCTTTTGGTGGAAGTGGCGCAGGATACAATTATACTTGGTTGTGGGAAGGAAATCAATTGGGTGGGATTGATGAAAGTATTGTAGAGGATGTCCCCCCGTCTACAGGCATATATTGTGTGATTGTAAATGACGACTGTGAGACGCCACCCGCTGAAGCGTGTATGTTGGTGACCATTGAGTCTCCGATTGATGTTGAGTTTGTGGCAGATACGACAAAGGCCTGCGGCACGGGTGCTTTTGCGTTTACTAACTTGATAGATCCTGCTCTCATTACGACCAGTGTATGGGAGTTTGGAGATGGTGGTCTTGCTGCTGAAATGAATACGGATCACATTTATAATTATCCAGGGTTTTTTGATGTGAGTCTGACGGTTAATTCATTTGCAGGAGGCTGTGAGTATTCAGCGACAAAAGAAGCTTACATCAATGTATATCCGCTTCCAACAGTCGGTTTTTATGCGAACCCTCAACCGACAACTGTTCCCAACACGACGATTTCCTTTGATGGTTTTCAAAGCGACAACGTGATCGATTGGCTGTGGACTTTTAACGCCTACAATCCTCTTGGTTTTGCGATTGTTGAAGATCCTGTGTTTACATTTCCTTACGATGTAGGTGGTTTCTACGCAGTCAAATTAGAAGTTGAAGACATCTTCGGGTGCAAGAACCAAGTGACGCGTGAAGTGGAAATCAGAGATTTATTCAACCTCTTTATTCCGACCTCATTCACGCCAAACAACGATGGTACTAACGATGCCTTCTTTATTCAGGGTTCAGACATTGACCCCGAAAGGTTTGAAATGCAAATCTTCAATCGTTGGGGTGAAATCGTATTTGAGACCACTGATTTAAACGAACCGTGGAACGGAAAAGTAGGTGTAGATGGCGACTATTTCTCTCGCAATGGAACCTACTCTTATCGCGTAGAAGTCCATAGCATCAGTGAAGAAAGCTGGAGGAAAGAAGTATTCGGTTACGTCATGTTAATCCGTTAACCCCTGTTTGTTATTCGCTAAGCGTCTGCCAACAATTCATCCATCGTTCCTGTAGAGACACTGTGGTAATTTGGACGGGCTTTCTTGTAGATGTCTTTTGCCATTTGGGATTGCCCCGTTTCTAACATTGCACTATACAACGGGGTCAGAAACTTTCTTCTGCCCACGTTAATTAAGAAAGTCTCCAAGCGTGGATATGAATCCGTGTGCTGTTTCAGAATAGATTGCTCTAGCCATGCAAACAACACCTCATTGTTTCCAGTCTCACTGACTTTGAATGTGACGTTTAAATCGTCGAGTTTTTCAACAGTGACGGATGCGGGAATGCTTTTCAAAAAACGGTAGCGTTCCTGATAAAGCCATTCGCCCCAAGGGATGTCCGTCGTGTTCAGGCTACCTTCAGCCCATTTGGCAACTGCATTGTCGACTTTTTCAATGCGTTCGCTGTATACTTTTGGACAATTGTCTGGAAGACCAGCTCCATCTATCCAAGCAGAGAGATTCACAGCTTTACGTGTGTCTTCATCTGAAAGAAGCACACGCTCAATGTATTCAATGAAATTATCTGTATCCATGACTGTGAAAGCATGTTTGCTGAAGTAGGTCGATAAGAAATCATCAAATGTCTCACGGCCCACAGTTTCTTCGATCATTCGGAGAAACAGATAGCCCTTGTCGTATGCGATTGCAGTCATCCCATCATCAGGATTCCGCCCTTTTAAGTGCAGACGCAAATGTGTGTCGTCTGGATTCAGGTCCATGATTTCACTCACCTCATCCACGAGCCCACGGTAACTTAATGTCGCAAGCATCTCGCTAATATCTCTCCCATATACAGCTTCCATGATGCGTTGTTCGAAATACACCGTAAACCCTTCGTTGAGCCAAAAGTCATCCCATGTAGAATTCGTGACCAGATTCCCACTCCAACTGTGCGCAAGCTCATGAGCGACTAAACTGACAAGGCTTCTGTCACCGGCGATAATTGTCGGCGTCGCAAACGTGAGGCGAGGGTTTTCCATGCCTCCAAATGGAAATGCAGCTGGGAGGACTAACAAATCATATCGTTCCCAGGCATATTTGCCGTAAAGTCCTTCAGCTGCGACTAGCAGATCTTCCATTTCACCAAATTCATATTCTGCCGCGTCAATCAGGTCAGGCGTTGCATATACGCCTGTATGTTCTCCCACACTTCGAAATTCAACATCCCCGACTGCAAGCGCCAGCAAATAAGAGGGGATAGGCTGATCCATGACAAATGTGTACACACCGTCCGCTGACTTCTCTGTTGGGTTAACAGCACTCATCAGCGCCATAAGGTTTTTCGGTACAGCAACTTTGGCACTGTAGGTAAAACGAACGCCCGGACTGTCCTGGCATGGAATCCATGTTCGTGCAAGGATTGCTTGGCTTTGTGTAAATAAAAATGGATTGCTGTTTTCGCTGCCCTCTACCCACAGAAATGCATCTGCTCCAGGCTGCGTGTTATAAGCAATGCTTACACTTTTTGAAGAGGGTGAAAGTGGGATGCTTAAAGGCGAACCGATAAACGCTTGCTCGTCTCCAATGTCGAATGAAGTCTCAATGCCATCTACACGCACACTGAGAATATCCAATTCGCGGATATCAAACAGGATTCTCTTTGCATCTTCAGATGTCTTTATCGCATAGTTCGCTGTCGCATGGATCGTTCTCGACTCGAAATCAACGTTTGCGTCCCATTCCAGATGTGTAACTACGGCTTCTTCAGGTTTGCTGTAACTGTGATAATCAGTGGCTCTTTTCATGTTTAAAATGGCTTGTGAACGTGCGTCGGACTTGTTTTCATTTGAGTTGTCCGCATTGGTGTTGCAACTAGATATAACCAGAAGCCCTATCATTAAAGTACATGTAGAGATAAAAGTGAATTTCATCGTTTTGAGTTTAAGTTGTTCAAGATCCTTCCGATTAAAACAAACACAATGGTTCCAAGGGCTGTTTTAACAAGTAGGCGAGGCATAAGAGATGTGATTTTTGTAGTGAAGTCAAAGGATGTATGACTGAGGGCATCCATCCATCCAATCCCCAGTAGG
>JAPKBK010000112.1 GCA_028823435.1 Flavobacteriales bacterium | reverse complement strand
GCTTCTCTGTCGTTCTCCAGCTGTGGCGCAAAGACATCAATGGTTTGTGGTATTTATTCTGACGCTCATACAGGTTCGATGCATTAAGCTCGCCCCAGTGCACATTGTAGTTGAGTCCCATGTCCCTCAGCCCAGTGGTATCAATGTAGTTCGTCGATGTCATTTCATTCTCAAACTCTGAAGCCCCACCATTTACATCATACGCGTACTGAGAATTCAGTTCAGCATACGCTGCTTGCTCATCTTCTAACGAGAGCGCTCCATCGTTAAAAATGGCATCATACGCTTGACTGTATTCTGTCATTTGTGTGTATTCCGCATCCGTTCCTGTGAATAGACTACGTGCATAATCTTTACTATGCGTTGCGATTCTTTGCTGATACCCACGTGCTGAGTTCTTAGAAGGTGCGCCAGTCACGCTTAGAGACAACACATGCGACCCGATAATCTTTTGTGCCTTGCCATAGTAAAACCAAGAATCTGTATAGGATTGCGCGACATATCCACCGCTTTTCCTATAGCTTCCCGCAAAAGTAAATCCCCAACCACCCGGCAAACGGCCTGTGGTATGACCAAGCGTCGTACGCGTCATGCCAAAACTACCCAACTCCTGCTTCACACTTGTTTTCTTCTTGTTTTCAATCCCGACAGTCACAATATTCACTGTTCCACCGATCGCGGGAAGGGCAAGTTTTGAAGCACCCAATCCCCTTTGGACTTGCATCGTTTGAGTGACCAGGTCTAGGCCAAACCAGTTGTTCCAAAAAACACCTCCATTCTCCATGTCATTCACGGGAATGCCATCGATGAGAACACTCACGTTTCTCTGTTTAAATCCTCTGATACTGATACTTGGCCCATTGTCGTCTGACCCTGCTTGAGTGGCATAGACTCCTGGCGTTGAATTAAGTAACATGGGAATAGGCTGAGAACCCAACTCTTCTTGAATCTGGAGTGGCTTTATATTTGAAAACGCCACAGGTGTTTCTCGCTCAATTGCAATATCTGCCACCACCCTTGCTTCTTGAAGGAGTACGGTCTCCATCTTAAAAACAACTTCAATGGTCGCGTTTGCAACGACATTGACCTCTTTTGACATAGGCTCATAGCCAACGTAAGAAACGCGAAGGTTGTATTTACCTGGCGTAAGTTCGATCGCGTACAACCCATCAAAATCAGTGAGAACACCACTCGTTGATTCACCTGCACCATAAATGATGGCTGCCTGAATTAAAGCCTCGCCAGTGATCGCATCCGAAATAGAACCACGTACAAGACCTGTTTGGGCTGATGCGGTGAGCATCGAGCCGAAGAAAAGCCCCAAGAAAACGGGCAGGACAAACCAATGTATACGAATCATGACAAAAGAAGTGCTAAGTAGTAAGCGTAAAACGAATTAACGTACAACGATGCGGTGGGCAAAAATCGATCCATTCAAGTACTGAACGTTCACGAAATAAACACCCGCATTCCACTCTGAAGTTGCGATAGACCACGAACGGATATCTGAAGCAGGTGCAATCACCTCCACGAGACGCCCCTCAGGACTGTACACTTCAATTTGCTTGACAGACTGACCACTTTCAATGTTGAACTGTCCGTTTACAGCAGGATTAGGAAAGATCTCTAAAGATGGTGTCTCCACTAGATTGTTTGTTCCTGTTGACCCACACGCACAGCTGTGAGATCCCAAGCCATCCCATGTATTTACTGGAAGCGTATCCCACTCGAGAAAAGTATCAAAAACCACAGGTGGGACATTGGTTCCATGCACCACATCGAACTTGCGGCGCAATGTATGGTTCGACGTAAGCCAAGCTGCGCCATCACCCACATCTGTGAAACCGTTCGCAGCATCGTTCGTCCAAGCCACGCCAGGATTCTCTCCTGGCTTTCCGAAAATATCGACTACAGTCGTCCCGTTCTTAACAAGAACAAGCGCATCATTTCCATTCATGTAAGTTGGTGCTGGATATGGATTGTCCAGTTGGTCAGCCATACCCTGCATCAAGGGATCACACATTGGAGAAAGTGCACCACCTCCCAAATCAACGTCTTCTGTTTGACCATTGACCAGGACCCAAGTCGTGAGCGATGGCAAAGTGCCGAACAGCTCAGTAGCATCAGTCACTGTCCCTTCTCCATTGCTCCAACGTTGTAATTCATATGCGCTTAAATCAATCGGCTCTGACGTGGGATTGAAAAATTCAAGGCCTTTGTTATTCCCTGTACCTTCAAGGTATTCAGAGATGATAAGGTCATCGCAAATGACCTGAGCGGTAGAACTTGCAGTAAACGTAAGTGCTGCAATAAGACTGAGTATAAATGTAAAGCGCATAAAATGTATGTTTTGAATTAGCATGCCAAACTTACTGAGTATCTTGCGTGTAATGAAACCTATTCGCGCTTTTTCTCTCTTTTTGTTAGCAACAATTTTATTGCTCACCATTTCTTTCATCTTTAATTTCGACAATTCTACACGAAACGACAGCACAGAGAAAGATGCCTTTGCGAAGTTTAAACCATGGGAATCAGCCAGTTTCAAATGGTCTTACCCCGACTCAGATTGGGACATAAGAGACGCGGATGTTGCATTAAAAAATGTTCGAAGTCATTTTGAAGCCATTGAAGCCGCGGACTTTTCACGAGAAATTGGAGGCGATTGGAGAATGGAAGGCCCCCAAAACATCGGTGGGAGACTTAATGTCATCAAACAAGACCCTTTCGATGCAAATCACATCCTTGCTGGAAGTTCAGCGGGCGGATTGTTTGGCACTTCTGATGGAGGCATGAACTGGTCGCCCTTGACAGATGATTTTGCATGGATGGCAATGGGCAGCATCGCCTTTCATCCTTCTCAAGAAGGAACGGTCTATCTCGGCACTGGTGACCCACAAATTTCGAGTCATCCCAGAATTGGGAATGGGGTATATCGCTCAACCGATGGCGGAAATAACTGGGTTCATTTGGGTCTTGATTCTGCACGCATCGTGAGTCAACTTCTCATTCTTGACGATGCGCCCGAAATCGTCATGGCAGCTACAATGGGCAACCCGGGTGTCAAAGGCCCCGACAGAGGCCTCTATAGAAGTACGAATTCAGGCGCAACTTGGGATCATGTTTTGCTGCCTTCAGACTCCGCCGGTGTCAATGACATCGCTTATGATTCCTCGACTGGAATTATGATCGCAGCCGGATGGAACAGATTGAGGAACTCAACGCGGTCGCTTGTGTACGGTCCGGAATCAAAGCTGTATCGCTCTGCCGACCAAGGTGAAACCTGGAATGCCATCACAAACCCTTGGGGTGATGAAGAACGTTGTCGCATTGGCGTCCAAGAATTAAATGGTGAATTCTGGGCGCACGTCGTGGGGGTAGATATGCAGGTTGACAACATCTACAACAGTACAGATGGTGGCCTCAGTTGGTCTCCTGTGATTGCAAATACTGAACCGCTTGCAAATGCACTTGGTGGATTTGGTTGGTATTTTTCAAAAGTCAGAATCAATCCATGGAACGCTGAAGACATTACAATTCTAGGAGTGGACCTTTGGAATTCTCTAGATGGTGGGATGACTTGGAGTGAAATGGCCCCGCCTTGGTGGGAATATTCTGTGCATGCAGACAAACATGACATGCAGTGGGTGGGACCAAACTCTGCCATCCTCGCAACCGATGGAGGCGCATATAGAACAACGGACCATGGAGGGTCCTGGACAGACATTGAGAACCTGCCCAATTCTCAATTCTACAGAGTAGAATGGAACCCCCACAATCCAGGACAATATACTGGAGGCGCTCAAGATAACGGCACCGCAACAGGATCATACCTGGGACTGAATGGCTGGAACAGAGACCGAGGAGGTGATGGGTTCACGCCTGTATTCCACCCCACAAATCCGAACTACAGAATAGCAACAGTTCAGTGGGCAAACTTCGCATACTCATACGACCCACCTGCCAGTTTAAATCCCTCTTGGAACGGAATGGCAGATACCGATGCTGGCGACAGAAAAGGATGGGATGCCCCCATTATGCTCCACCCTGCAAACCCTGAACACATTTGGACTGGAACACAAAGAATGTGGAAGATGGTCGGCGAACCTTCGGGCACTTGGACCCCCATGAGTGACGACCTCACATTAAATACAGACCCTGCATTAAGTTACCGAATCATCACCTCAATCACGGGGTCTCCGATTGACGAAAACATCGTCGCAGCTGGAACGGCAGACGGACAAGTACACTACACGGCGGACGGCGGAACAACTTGGAATCTGATGACAAATGGACTTCCTGAGCGATATGTCACAGACCTTTATTTCGACCCCTACAACCCTGACTCCATTTTCTGTACCGTCAGTGGATACAGGGACTATGCATACACGCCTCACATCTTAAAAGCGGCACTTGGAGGACCCTGGCATTCTGTGTCTGGAGACCTTCCTCAGCACCCCATGAATTCCGTCGTCGCATTGAACGAAGTGGTATGGGCTACCGCAACGGATGCAGGCGTATATGCGACCGTGGATGCTGGCGCACATTGGGAGAGACTGGGGTCGATGCCCTGGATTCCCGTCTACGACCTTGTCGTGGATACGGTAGAGAGGCGACTTGTAGCCGGCACCTTTTCCAGGAGTATTCAAAGTTTCCCATTGGATTCCATTCTAGCTGGAACGCCCCCGCCACCGATTGCTTCCTGCCCTGAGGATGTGGTGCCTAACGGCATCATCGACATTAACGATATTTTACTCATACTCAGTCAGTACGGATGCATGTCTGGATGTTCTGCAGATGTAGATGGGGACGGGGCGGTGACCATCTCAGATGTACTCGCTGTACTGTCTCTCTTCGGTGAGAATTGCGCCTAATACGAAGCGGTATGTTTTGCGATAAAATGCGCTTAAATGCATTAAAACACAATAAATTGGCTATTAATTGCCTTAAACTAGGATAACTGTGATTTAATTTTTATCGGCAAAGAGTGCTTAACGAGCGCGTAACTGTGCAACAAAAGGTCCCAAAATAGTTTTGCTGGAACATCAGAGATGGGGTCTGGAGACACTGAATTCCAGTGCGTTTTATTCATATGCCATCCCGGCTTGACCCCATCGTAACGCCCTCTTAGGTCGATTGACTTTTCCGGATCACACTTCAGATTGACCCACTCAAAATGATCAATGTTAAAGAGCGCAAAGATTTTGTGCTTAGAATCGGCACCCACTTTAATGACCATTGTCGATTCATCAAAAGGAAAGCCCGTACTCACGCCCTGAATTTGACCTACAAACTCTAAAATTGACGCTGCATTGACCTCAGTATGAATATTGAAGTCCTTTAAGAACGCTCGATTCATGACTTGCGCTTGATGGATGACATTGTCCTCACTACACGGTCTTCGACGAATCACCGATCAAGCGGTACATCTCTTCCAGTTCGTGCTTTTGAAAGTCTCGCCACGTTCCCACTGGCATATCGAGATGCATATTCATGATACGAACGCGCTTAAGTCGCCCCACCCGATACCCGAAGTGTTCACACATTCTTCGAATCTGTCTGTTTAAACCCTGCGTAAGCACAATCCGAAACTCCCTGTCTCCGGTTTGCTCTATAAAACACGGACTCGTTACCGTATCCAGAATCGGCACACCCTTGCCCATATCGCTGATGAAGTCACCGATAATAATCCGATCTACAGTGACGATATACTCCTTCTCATGGTGATTCCTCGCACGCAAAATCTTATTCACGATATCTCCATCATTCGTGAGGAAAATCAAGCCCTCACTCGGCTTATCAAGTCGGCCTATTGGAAAAATACGCGTTGGATATCCGATGAAATCAATGATGTTGTCCTCCTCTCGTTTCTGATCTGTTGTGCACACGATACCCACCGGCTTGTGGAAGGCCAGATAGACCAAATCATCACGCTCTCCTCCTCCCACTAACTTTCCCTCCACCCTTACTTCGTCCCCTGCCTGCACCTTCGTGCCCAACTCAGGAACATGGCCATTGATTGTGATTTT
>JAPKBK010000004.1 GCA_028823435.1 Flavobacteriales bacterium | reverse complement strand
TCAGCCATTGAATTAAAACAAATAGCGGAGCCGTTTATTAGAAGACGCGCCCTACGTCATTTGGAAAAAGGACGGGTCGTCATTTTTGGTGGAGGAACAGGCAGTCCGTTTTTCACGACTGATTCGGCAGCTGCACTTAGAGCGGTCGAAATAGAGGCAGATGTTATTTTAAAAGGAACACGTGTTGACGGGATTTATACAGAAGATCCAGAAAAAAACCCCAACGCTACGAAGTATGATGAGATCAGCTTTCAAGAAGTTTTTGAAAGAGGCATTAAAGTGATGGACATGACGGCCTTTACTTTGTGTAACGAAAATGGCGTTCCAATTGTCGTTTTTGATATGAATAAATCAGGAAACCTCCTTCGTGTAGCAAAAGGTGAGGCGATAGGAACGGTAGTTACTTCATAAGCGTCATAAATAGATAAGGATATGCAGGAAGCAATAGACATGGCCTTAGAGGAGGCAAAGGAACAAATGGACAAGGCGACAGATCGCCTTAAAATGGAACTTAAAAAAGTGAGGGCTGGAAGAGCTCACCCTTCTATGCTTGAAAGCGTCAAGATTGATTACTACGGAACGATGACGCCTATCAGCCAAGTCGCAAACGTGAACAATACCGACGCTAGAACGCTTGTGGTACAGCCTTGGGAGAAGCCTATGCTAGAGCCCATTTCAACGGGAATTATTAATGCCAATTTGGGATTGAATCCAGTAAATAATGGAGAGGTTTTAATTATCAATGTCCCACCCCTTACTGAGGAAAGAAGGATCGAACTTTCCAAACGCGCGCGAAGTGAGGGAGAATCGGCAAGAGTATCTATTCGCAATGCGAGAAAAGATGCAAACGATATTCTTAAATCGGCAAAAGAAGAGGGTTTGAGCGAAGATATGCTCAAGACAGGAGAGGCGAAAGTTCAAGAGATGACAAACGTTTATACCACAAATGTCGAAGAGATTTTATCTGCCAAAGAGGCCGATATTATGAAAGTATAGCCGAAGCGTAATCTAAAATTCTCTCGCCCGGGCACGTGCCTCAGTGTCCGAAGCGACAAGCGCTTCGAGGTCAGGTTTTGACTGGAACCCTACTTTTGAAAGGGCAAACTCAACGATGTCAGGGAGTTGGTGAAACGAAACTTCATCATTTAAAAATCGCGCAACAGCAACTTCATTCGCAGCGTTAAGGACAGACGGAGCGTTTCCTCCTTTATCGAGAACGTCAAAGGCAAGCCCCAGGTTTCGGAACGATTTAAAATCGGGTTGTTCAAACGTTAATGCGGGATAGTCTAAAAAGTTAAATCTCGGAAATGTATTCGAAAGACGACGCGGATAGGTAAGGGCGTATTGAATAGGGAGCTTCATGTCAGGAAGACCCATCTGTGCTTTCATGGACCCGTCTTCGAATTGAGCAATGCTGTGGATAATAGATTGTGGATGAACAATGATCTCAATTTGATCAGCTTTTAATTCAAAAAGCCATTTGGCCTCAATAACCTCCAGCCCTTTATTCATCATAGATGCGGAGTCGATGGTGATTTTTGCCCCCATATCCCAATTTGGATGCTTAAGCGCCTGAGCCTTTGTTACCTGCGATAACTGTTCAGTGTTGTATCCTCGAAAAGGTCCACCAGACGCAGTCAGAATTATTTTCTCAAGGGGATTGTGAAATTCACCAGCAAGACATTGATAAATAGCGCTGTGTTCCGAGTCAACAGGGTGAATATAAACGCCTGCCTTTTTTGCCTCAGCAGTGACAAGCTCGCCAGCCACGACCATTGTCTCTTTGTTTGCAAGAGCGATGTGCTTCCCAGCTCGGATCGCACTTAGCGTTGGCTTCAGTCCGGCGGCCCCGACAAGTGCTGTGAGGACCATATCGATGCCCTCCATTTCTACGACCTGCTCTAGAGCGTCCGCACCAGAATAAACTTTAATACCCTCGTCAAAGAGCACGTCGAAAACGCGATCTCGAAGTGTAGGATCTGCGATCACAACGGCGTTTGGCCTAAATTCTAAAGCCTGCTTGATCAGAAGGTCTGCATTCTTTCCAGCCGACAGAACTTCAACATGAAGAAAATCGGACTGCTCTCGAATGACATCTAGGGCCTGAGTTCCAATTGACCCAGTTGACCCAAGAATGGCTATGCCACGCGTGGGGGAATCGGATGCTGCACCGGATGGCTTCATAAGAATCCGCATTCAAGTTTGGCCTCCTCACTCATCATATCCTGTGTCCATGGTGGATCAAAAACGATGTCAACTTTTGCGCTTACAATGCCTTCCATTGCGGCAACCTTGTCTTCAACATCTCTGGGCAAGCTTTCAGCTACAGGACAGTTTGGGGAGGTTAAAGTCATTTCTATATCTACAGCACCTTCATCTGAGATTTTCACCTCATATATCAGGCCCAATTCGTAAATATCAACGGGGATCTCGGGGTCGAAAATCGTTTTTAGTGTTGCGATAATCATATCTGTTGTAGGTAGCGGCATAGTCTTAAACGTTTAGAATTGTTCAGGTCGCATTTGAGGGAAAAGGAGTACTTCTTGTATCGAGGTTTGGTCTGTGAGCATCATCACGAGTCTGTCAATACCGATACCCACACCACTCGTAGGTGGCATGCCATACTCTAAGGCGCGAAGGAAGTCTTGGTCGATGAACATCGCTTCATCATCCCCTCTTTTCCCCAACTCCACTTGAGCTTCGAATCGTTCACGCTGATCGATGGGGTCATTTAACTCCGAGTATGCGTTTGCGACCTCAGTGCCATTGATCATAAGCTCAAAACGCTCTGTATAGTTTGGGTTGTCTCTGTGAATCTTCGTAAGAGGAGACATGTCAACAGGGTAATCAGTGATAAACGTAGGTTGGATATAAAGGTGTTCACACTTTTCACCAAACATTTCGTCAATGAGTTTCCCTTTGCCCATTGAAGGGTCAGTATCAATATTGAGGGTTTTACACGCTTCCCTCAGCCCGTCCTCATCGAGGGCGTCAATGTCAACATTAGTGTGCTCTAGAATGGCATCTCTCATCGTCACTCTGGCATAGGGAGGCGTAAAATCAATCTCCTTCCCTGCGAGAGTAACCACAGTTTTACCGTGCACAGATGCCGCGACATTCCCGAGCAGATTCTCCATCGCCTTCATCATCCAGTTGTAATCCTTGTAGGCAACATAAAGCTCAAGAACGGTAAATTCGGGATTGTGAGTTCTGTCCATTCCTTCGTTTCGGAAGTTTCGGCTGAATTCATAAACGCCTTCAAAACCACCCACAATAAGTCGTTTCAGATACAGCTCATTTGCAATCCGCAGGTAAAGAGGCATATCCAATGCATTGTGATGTGTTTCGAAAGGCCTCGCAGCAGCTCCCCCTGGAATTGCTTGTAGCACAGGCGTGTCTACTTCTAACCACCCTTCTTTGTCAAACGCCTCACGTATGGTTCGGATGATGTTACTGCGCGCAACAAACGTTTCCTTGACCTTTTCATTGACGCAGAGATCCACATATCTCATGCGGTACCTAAGCTCAGGGTCAGAGAAAGCATCGTGTACATTCCCGTCTTCATCTGTCTTCACTGCCGGAAGGGGTCTGATGGCCTTTGAAAGCACCTTGAATCCTGACACTTTTACAGAAGGTTCGCCAACTTTGGTTACAAATGTCTCACCCTCAATTCCAATAAAATCTCCCCTATCCAGGAGCTTTTTGAAGACAGCATTGTACATCGTTTTATCCTCTCCCTCACAGATTTCATCTCTATTTAGATACAGCTGAATCGTTCCCTCGGCGTCTTGAAGTTCAGCAAAGGACGCTTTCCCCATAATTCTACGGCTCATCATGCGGCCTGCCATGCTGACTTTAACACCCGGCTTGAAGTCATCCTTGAGGGATTTACTTCTGTGGGTTACGACAAATTCTTCCGCTGGATAAGGGTTTATCCCTAAATCCTTTAATTGTTGTAAAGACGCTAATCGAATTTGTTCTTGCTCACTCCTTATCATGCGTCAAATATACGATTTGATACTTGGCAATATTCTGACATTTGTTTTTAGTTTGTCATTAGCTTTGCCCCGGATATTTATACGAATTATAACAACTTTTTATGAGCATAAAAACAAAGGTTTTAATCGCATTCTTAATTTCTCCGCTGCTTTCTACAGCCCAAATTGAGCCAATACCTTCAATTCAAATTCAGGAGGTCGTCGTTATTGCTACACCAGGAGAGATCGACGCCAAGGATTCTCCGAGGTCGATCTCTGTTATTTCTTCTGAAGAAATAATCCAAAGCGGCGCGGTATCTATTGGAGAGACCCTCGAATTGGTTACAGGCGTAGACTTGCGTCAAAGGGGCGCACTAGGTGTTCAGTCAGACCTCACGATACGCGGCGGCTCATTTGAGCAAGTCGCATTGCTTGTGAATGGCGTGCGTTGGAGCGCACCTCATACAGGACACCATCTCATGGACATCACCTTCGACCCGGAAGACATTAACCGCATCGAAGTTGTCAGAGGCGGAGCTTCGCCCTTTGTAGGAAAAGGAGCGTTTTCGGGAGCGGTTCAACTCTTTACAGGGCCAGCCTCGACAAACAAAACACTTCTTTCTATCGGTGCGGGCTCGTTTGGCTTGTTTAGGGCAAAAGCCACGGTGGATTTCGGCTCTCCAAATGTGCGCCACAGAGTCGCATTGAGTAGGACCACGACATCTGGGTACGGTGAAAACACTGACGCGGCGATGATATTGGGGTCATACGCAACAACAGTATCTTCTGATTTCGGATTGTTTAAGTTCCAAATGGGTGTGGCTGACAAAGCATTTGGCGCTCAAAATTTTTATACAGCTAATTTCCCCACGCAATATGAAGAAACGAGGACACTCCAATCACAACTGTCTTGGGACAAGTCCTTTGGAGACTTAAATTTATTTGCTGCCGCCTATGTGAGAAGTCACACAGACCGATTTGAATTGTACCGAGAATCGGAAGGCTATTATGAACCCACTGAAGATGGATTCTTCGTGATGGACGGTGATACTGCTGCGACATGGTATCAAGGTCCAAACAGGCACATAAGTATTGTAAAAGGCATGACCATGAATGCGTTATACAGCAGTTCTTTAGGTAAAACAGCATTCAGGGTTGACCTGAGAGACGAGGCCATTTATAGCAATTTACTAGGGACAGAAGCGGGTGCTGTGGGCGGTCCGTTTGAGGGGGATTCAATTTATTCAAGGGCAGATCATCGATTGACGAACGAGGTCGCGCTTTCTCACAGAATAGAATCAGGCAGATTTGCGACTACAATCAACGTGTCTGTTATCGGGATGGATTCTATGACATTTGTTTTACCTGGTGCTGATTTAACAATGCGACTAGATACGGATGGGGATGTCTTGTGGTTCGGCTCGGTCAACCGCTCTGTTCGACAACCCTCCTTTACCGACTTATATTACAATTTAGGAGGTGCACAGGGATCCATAGAGTTAGAGCCTGAGTTGTCAGATAATTTTGAAACAGGGGTGAGGGCAAACATGGCACTAAGTGAAACCACCTCACTCAAGTTTGAACAAACCGCCTTCATCCGCCAAGGTGACAACCTGATTGATTGGGTGAGATATGAAGGGTCATTAACGACACAGGCCGCCAACTTAAGAGATGTAACATTTAACGGAATGGAGACTTCCTTGTTATTGCGTTGCAAAAACAACAACTCGATAGGTATTTCTTATACCTCTATTAAGGCATCAGAATCCAGTGAAGGGTTTGAATCAAACTATGTCCTTGACTTCCTCCGCCACAAGCTTGATATAAGGACGTCCTTATCGCTTCCGGCAGACCTTACGCTTTCCTTGAGGTATTCATTACAAGACAGGGAGGGTGGCTACTACAGCCCCTTAGCAGGAGAAGAAGTAGAGTTCCTACCTGTGGGGCTTCTGGGGGCCACTTTGAGCCGCGAATTCATGGAGGGCAAGCTCAAGGCGAATGTCAGAGTAGACAATGCGCTAGATGTTGCGTTTGTCGATATAGGAAATGTGATGTTGCCTGGCAGATGGATGCGGGCAAGCCTTACCTTCGTGTTTAATTGACACTAATTAAATATAGATATTGATATGGCTGATATGAGAGACCTTATTGAAAAATTTCCTGAACAAATAAGCGCTGCAGTGATGGACATGCAGAAAAAGGACGCGGGCTTGCATAAAGAAGTATCATCTGGCTTTTCGCCAAATGGTGTTTTGATTTTAGGGATGGGAGGTTCTGGAATTGGCGGCGCGATCGCCTCAGACATCCTCTCACATGACAGTAAAATCCCGGTGGTCGCAAATTCAGATTATTTGATCCCAGGGTGGGTTTCTAAAAGCACGCTCGTGTTGGCCTGTAGCTATTCGGGCAATACAGAAGAGACCATTGAAGCGGTTACTTCTGCACATGAACGAGGTGCTAAGATCGCGGTTATTACTTCTGGTGGGACGCTTGGAGAGCTCGCTGAAAAACACAATTGGCCTTTTGTTTCGATGCCTGGTGGCCAGCCCCCGAGATCACAATTTGGACGCAGTTTTGTTGGACTTGCATGGACGCTTAAACAATTCGGGTGTTTTTCTGAGAAAATGTATTCAGAATTAGAGTCAACCTCACTATCAACGGCAGAGGCTTTTGCATCTGTTTGTGAGCAGGCTGAATCGATTGCAGATTTAGTCGTGGGAAAGTCCATCTTATTGTACTCTGATACTGGCGTTGGATCAATCGCTACACGATGGCGCCAGCAACTTAATGAGAACAGTAAATTGCTGGTCAACACTCAGATGTTTCCTGAAATGAATCACAACGAACTTGTGGGCTGGGATTCCGGCAATGAAACCGATGTAGTACTGATTCTTCGTACCCCGGAGGACCACAAGCGAACACAATTTAGAATGAACGTTTGCGCGGAAATCTTCAGAGAATTCGGCGCGGATGTTGTGGTTATTGATGCTGAAGGAGATGATCAAATGCAGCGTCTCATGTATCTTATTCAACTGGGCGATGTGCTCTCGTTGCTCCTTGCGGAGAGAGCAGGCATAGATCCTGTTGACATCACAAATATTGAGCGGCTGAAGGCTGAGCTCAGTACTCTGAAGTAGTTCAATGAGGCAGCTCGCATTTGAGGACCTAGGCACCATGAGGTATAAGCCTTGTTGGGATTATCAGGAAGCGGTTTTCAAATCGGTGATTGATCATAAAATTGCCAGGCGAGATGCACTTTCGGCAGACCCCAAAGCCGAGCGGCCACTCCCAACGAGCCGTTTGTTATTTGTAGAGCACCCCCATGTTCTTACCCTTGGAAAAAGTGGTGACGCTGGAAATGTGATTGTGAGTCCTGCGCGTTTGGCTGAATTGGGTGTTGACTACTTCCCCATTAACAGGGGGGGAGACATTACATATCATGGGCCAGGCCAGCTTGTGGCATATCCCATTTTAGACCTTGATCAATTTTTTACAGATATCCATAAATACCTAAGATTTCTTGAGGAAGCGATTATTAGGACTTGCGCTGATTTCGGAGTTGAAGCAGGCAGAATTAAAGGGCAGACTGGGGTTTGGGTAGATGTTGAGGCTGGCAAAGGCGCCAGGAAAATTTGCGCATTCGGCGTGAAATGCAGTCGTTGGGTGACGATGCATGGGCTTGCCTTCAATGTCGATTCGGATTTAAACTTCTTTGACCTCATCATTCCTTGTGGAATTTCTGACAAAGGCGTGACCTCCTTGTCAAAGGAAGTAGGGCGAAATATTCCGCTTGAAGAAGTGAAGCCTCTTTTAAAAACACACCTTCAAAATCTCTTTCAATGGGACGAGGTAACTGCCTCTTAAGGTTTTATATTTTGTTTTAATTGTCGCGTAATTTCATGTGCCTGATGTATATTTATCTTATATCGGCATCAAACCAGATGAGACTTCAGAGCACATAAACATTTGCTAACGCGTTTATTACACGAATATAAATTCAGGGTCAACGTTTATAAAACACGAATTCTTCTCATGGCTTAATGCGGTTTCTTTCGAAGAAAATTAGCCATGCGTCAAAGTTTAAATGTACTTGTTGTTGATGATGAAGCTCCTGCCAGGGAAGTGCTTTGTCGCCAAATCGAAAGGAGCTGTCCATATCTTAATGTCATCCAAACAGCATCAAATGCCCGCGAAGCAAGAGCCTATATTGAGAGCCTCGCTCCAGACATTGTATTTGTTGATATTCAGATGCCCGATGAATCAGGGCTTGAATTAATAGATGGATATAAGGACAGAGACTTTTACGTCGTATTTGCGACGACTTATCACAAATATGCAGTCGATGCCTTAAGGCAAAGAGCGTTCGATTACCTCCTTAAGCCCATTGATAAAGACGAGCTCAAAGCGTGTGCACGGCGAATTTTAATGCACTTCTACCTGAAGAGAAAACCGGGCGTGGGCGCACTCCCTCCTGCGCCCAGGAGGTTTGAGATTGTGACCTCTAGAAAAAGACATTTTGTGCGACATGAAGACATCCTCCATATCGAGGCCTGTGGCAGCTACTCGACGTTATATCTAGAATCTGGGCGCCGATTAACGATATCAAAAAACCTTAAAAAGGTTGAGGGTATTTTAGATGATCCGATTTTTTTCCGCGTTCATAATTCTCAAATCGTCCACCTTAATTGTATCCATTCGTGTAACTATAAAACACACTCTATTACCCTCACGAGCGGCAAGGAGATTCCTATGGCGGTAAGGAAGAGAGAAGAGCTTCGCAAACGCATGACCTCCTTAATTGCCAGTTAATGATGCGATACACGTTCTGTATAGGTACTTTTGCATCATGCTTAAAGATATTAGATCATTAAACAGCGCGGAGTTAAGAGATGCGATAGTAGCGATGGGGGAGAAGCCATTTAGGGCCAAACAATTGGAAGAATGGATATGGTCTAAATCGGCATCATCTTTTGATGAAATGACGAATTTAGGGAATGATTTTCGCCAAAAACTTGCAGAAAACTTCTCATTAAAGCGAATTGAATTAAGTGAAAAGCAATTCAGCCGCGACGGCACGGTAAAGTGCGCATTCAAAGTGGATACAGTCAGGCCAGGGGATCTAAATATTGTTGAGGGCGTCTTAATTCCGACAAAATCGAGAACAACGGCGTGTATTTCGTCTCAAGTAGGCTGCAGTCTTGCATGTTCGTTCTGTGCCACAGGAAAGTTAAAGCTTATGAAGAATCTGACCGCTGCGGAGATGTACGATCAGGTTGAGATGATTGCTTCTATTGCGCAAGAGAGAGAGAAATCGAATCTCTCTAACATTGTATATATGGGCATGGGAGAGCCGCTTTTAAATTATAAAAATGTGATTGAAAGTGTGGAGAGAATTTGCGGAACACCCGGACTGGGGATGTCACCTCGCAGAATAACGATCAGTACGGCTGGGATTGCAAAAGCAATAAAACGTCTTGGAGACGATGAAGTTCGATTTAACCTTGCGCTTAGTCTGCACGCCGCGAACGACAAGAAGCGTTCCGAGATTATGGCCATTAATGATTCAAACAATATTGAAGCGCTGGCCGAAGCACTGATCTATTTTCATGAAAAAACGGGTTCTCGTGTGACGTTCGAGTACATTATTTTTCGGGACTTTAACGATTCCATCGAAGATGCACAGGAACTTGCGGTCTTTTGCAAACATGTTCCTTGTAAAATAAATATTATTGAATACAATCCCATAGATGATGGGCGTTTTCAGCAAGCGGATGCAGCGAAAGTTGAAGATTTTAAAAACCACCTCGAAAGCAAAAACCTAATCGTAAACGTGAGAAGGTCTAGAGGCAAGGACATTGATGCTGCATGTGGTCAACTCGCAAATAAGAATGAACAAGGCAAAGACTCCTTGAAGAAGACGGCCTCTTAATCTAACTTTAGAATAGCCAGGAATGCAGACTGTGGAACCTCTACCGTTCCAATCTGGCGCATACGCTTCTTCCCTTTTTTCTGTTTTTCTAGGAGCTTACGCTTGCGCGTAATGTCACCACCATAGCACTTTGCAGTGACATCTTTTCGGACAGCACTAATTGTTTCTCGCGCAATTATTTTTGCGCCAATCGCAGCCTGAAGCGCCACCATAAACTGTTGACGCGGGATTAATTCTTTTAATTTCAAACAGATCCGCTTTCCGAAATCGTGGGCATTGTCTCTGTGGATCAGTGCCGAGAGTGCATCGACTTGATCTCCATTAAGGAGGATGTCAAGTTTGACGAGATCTGATTCTCGATATCCATCGGGGAAGTAATCAAACGAAGCATAACCCCTTGAGATGCTTTTAAGCTTGTCGTAAAAGTCGAACACAATTTCTCCAAGTGGCATACTGAATGTAAGCTCTACGCGGTCTGCGGTAAGATAGACCTGGCTTACAATTTCACCTCTTTTTTGAATACAAAGACTCATTACAGGACCTATGTAGGTTGATTTTGTAATGATTTGTGCCTTAATGTATGGCTCCTCAACCTTCACGAGACCTTTGTTTTCAGGCAAATCAGAAGGGTTGTTAATGATCTGTTGAATTCCTTTAGGAAGGTGGGCGATATAGCTCACGTTAGGAACGGTCGTAATCACAGTCATATTGAATTCTCGTTCAAGTCGTTCCTGCACGATTTCCATGTGTAACATCCCCAAGAAACCACATCTAAAACCGAAGCCAAGCGCTGCTGAGCTTTCTGGTTCGAACACGAGCGAAGCATCATTGAGCTGGAGTTTTTCCATAGAAAAACGGAGCTCTTCATAATCGTCAGTGTCAACAGGATAGAGTCCAGAAAAAACCATGGGCTTCACATCTTCGAATCCTTTAACAGCATCCAAGCAAGGGTTTTCAAAGGTCGTAATGGTGTCTCCAACTTTAATTTCTTTTGCGTCCTTAATCCCAGAGATCACATAACCTACGTCCCCAGTACTCAAGGTTTCTTTAGGGATGAGGTCGAGTCCCAGAACCCCTATTTCGTCTGCGATATATTCTTTGTCTGTGGAAAGTAATTTTATCTTGTCGCGACGTTTTATAGATCCATTGATGACTCTGAAGTAAGCAATAATTCCTCGGAAGTTATTGAAAACAGAGTCGAAAATCATCGCCTGAAAAGGCGCTTCTGGATCACCTTTTGGGGCTGGCACCCGTTCGATGACTGCTTTAAGAATATCCTCTACACCCAGTCCAGATTTGCCTGAAGCAAAGATTATTTCGTCCGCTTCGCAACCGATGAGGTCAATGATTTGGTCTCCCACCACCTCAGCGTCGGCAGAATCCAAATCCATTTTATTGAGTACCGGGATTATCTCCAAATCATTTTCAAGGGCGAGATAGAGGTTAGATATGGTTTGGGCCTCGATACCCTGAGTCGCATCCACAATGAGCAATGCACCTTCACAAGCAGCAATAGACCGGCTCACTTCGTATGAGAAATCTACGTGACCTGGTGTGTCAATCAGATTTAAGACGTACTCTTCACCATCTGTATGTGTGTGTGCCATCTGAATCGCATGACTCTTAATGGTTATTCCCCGTTCTCTCTCGAGGTCCATATCGTCCAAAGCCTGATCTTGCATCTGACGCTCTGTAATCGTCCCCGTTTCTTGAAGAAGTCTATCTGCGAGCGTGCTTTTCCCATGATCAATATGGGCGATAATACAGAAGTTTCTAATTTTTTTCATCAATGTCTAATCGTAGCTAAAATTCTTCACAGAGCTGCAAAAATAAGCCGTTAATCCGCCCGTTCTACTTATTTGTTTTTTACCGTGCCTTCACGTTGTATATTTACCCTTGCAAAACGTCCTTTTTACAATGATTCGATTCCTACAGAACACCTTTATTTTATGCACTCTTATCATAAGCTGTGCTGCCAATCTCTTAGCTCAGAGCGAAGTAGAGTTTTCAGAGAATATTACAGCACAAAAAATCTTTGATTCCTACGGTGGTTTCGACCACGCAGTTCTCAAAATGACCAGAGAAGAATGGATTGTGGTAAGGGCATGGGAAGGCTTTGATGAAAATGCATATCTTGAGACTTTGGTCAATTTTAAGGCCTCATTTTCAGAGGATCGAGAGGAACGCAAAATAAGTCGACAAGCAAAAGTGCTTCAAAGTGATTGCAATTGCTGGGTTGAGCCAGACGAAACATACATTACGATGGTTCCCCCTCCAGGCCTTGGTGGATTACAACCAAATGAAGAGCAATGGGAGACTCAAGGCGGCGCTGGATGGGATGTTGATTGTTCATCAGCCCCCATTTCTTTTCCTGGATGGACCTTCGAACTTTATGGGTCTTCATATACTGAGTTTTACGTCAACTCAAAAGGAATGATTTCATTTGGTGAAGATGTAATAGACTGGACACCGACAAAGTTCCCAGAAGCAGAGTACAATCAAATTGCGGGTTACTGGCAGGATACAGACAACCGTTCAGTGGGTGAAATTAAGTATAAAGTCACGCAAGATGCGGTGTATGTCAATTATGTAGAAGTTGGCTATTACAACAACCACAACGATCTTACAAACAGTTACCAAATCATTATAACGCCTAACGACGGTCTGATTGGTGAGGGTAACAATGCGCAGGTATGCTATCTTGACATGAACTGGGCACATGGAGACATAGGTGCAGGAGGTGGTTGTTGCGGTCCGGATCCAGGGGTTACTGGAGCGGATCAATCTACCACAGCAGCAGTCGGACCACACGTCCAATTTGGACGATTTAATCTTTTAGATGACACATACAATGGTCCTTATGGCATAGGAGACGGATTTGATGACGGGATCAACTGGCTGGATTTTAAATTCTTTAATATCAATACAGCTGTTTCCAGTACAAATCTTCCGCCAGTTCCGACGGAGAATGTGGGATGCGATACAATTACCATCTGTTTGGGCCAAACCTTTGATCTCGGGATCAATTTCCTCGGACCTGAGCCAGGACAGTTTGTGACACTTGCTGTTAACCCAACCATTACTCCTGGAAACAACATTCTAGACTTAATTGTAAATGACGGAGAAACGGCCAGTTTGAGTGGTATTTTTCAAGGGAACGTAGCTGGCATTAGTACAATAGAGATTGTCGCGACAGATGACGGGACACCCGCATCGGTAACTTTGTTAACGACGGTTATCGAAGTCCTCGACGTGACGCTGCCAGAATTGACCATTTCAGGGAATTTGTCAATTTGTGCAGGGTCGGCTACAGAAATTACCGCATTGGGTGATTTTGACAGCTTTTCCTGGAACCTGAGTAGTCAATTTACGGACGGCAACGTTGCAACCATTCCTTTCGGCGGACTTATTGTCGTTACAGGAAACCTTGACGTTGGATGTTCAGTGTCGGAGACTTTTGAAATAGATCAAACGCCTTATTATTTGCCCAATATTGAACCTTCACCACTGGTTATTTGTTCAGACGACACAGCCTATGTATCTGTCCTTGATCCGAATGATTTATACGTGAGTTATCAGTGGGAGGAAGATTGGAATGGGCTTGGAGGGGAGGTGTATGAAGTGGGCCCAAATGGTGACGAAGCATGGCTTGCGCCGGGGATGTATCGCCTTTTAGTCGAAGATGCGGGCGGATGTTTCGGACAACGTGTTTTCTTGGTGGACGGAGTGGACTCTACGATTCCCGATTTCACGGTTCCGACGATGTGTACAGATCTTGACACAGTCGTGTTTGAGGGAGGATTTTCAAGTTCTGACGAAGGAGATTTAAATATATACCTGATTACATCAAATGATTTGGGGTGGCTGGGAAGCTTCGTTAATGTGTATATAAATGGTGAGGTGGTTTCAACCTTAACGCTAACGAATAGCACTTTTGATAATTTTGCATATCCGATTGCTTTAGGAGATTTTATTGAGGTGGAATATATCTCCGCAAATTCGAGTGACGACATTAACAATCAAGTCCAAGTCTACAATTGTGACAACAGTTTAAACTTGACAGAAATCAACAACCTCGTTCCAGGAATTATATACGAATCATTCGCCCAATGTGAGACACAGCCAGCTTTTGGGGTGTGGGATGAGGTAAGTGGACCAGGCACTTCATGGTTTGAGAATGAGGACCAGTACAACACCCTTTGGGCTCCAACGGAGTATGGGATGTATGAGCTTTGTTTCTATGAGGAAAATTGCAACATTCCATATTGCTATGATGTTGAGGTGACACTTCCGCCCACCATCACCCTAAATGAAACAGACGTTTTCTTGTGTGAAGGCGAAGACTTGGACTTATTTGCAGATACCACAGATGCCGGAGGAGCAGCAACCATCAACTGGCCATACCCAGGAACTGACGATGTTCTAAATAATGAGTACGATTACGACGAATATACAGAAGCAACGATTGTCGTTGTCATTGAAAATGGTTGCGGGTCAGATGAGGCACAGGTAGAGGTCACAGCTCAATTTTCTCCGCTGATTGACAGCATGTTCTTATGTGATGAAAACGATTCAATTACAATAGATCCCATCGAAGGAGATGAGAATGCAAACCAGGATTATGAGTGGACTTGGAATGGCGCAGAGGTGGATGGCGATGATGAATTGGTTATAAATGCAACAGGCTCATACTGTGTGACCGTGACAAACGAGTGCTTTCCGCTAGGTGATACAGATTGTGGTTTCGTGGATATTGTAAGCCAAATTGACAATGTTTTTGCCGCAGAAGCTGGGGGCGTCATTGCCGATTGTGATGGAGAAGGTATTGATTCAGATGGAGATACTTTTATCGAATTGACCCTTCCAAATGATCAATATACCGCGACTTGGCCTGATGGATCTACTGGATTGACATGGACCATAGACGAGGCCCTTCAAGCCACAGACGCAAATGGAAACCTCCTTTTTGATGACAATGGAGACCCGGTTTGGCAATACAATGGCAATGACATTTGTGTTGAAATAGCCGACCCCTACGGATGCGGTGTCACTGAGCATTGTGTGTTTTTATTTGTCGGACAAGCGCCGACGATTAATCCGGACATGAATGGCGTTCCTGCTGATCAACTCGATGACATTATCACGATGTGTCCAGAGATTCCATATGAGTTTGACCTGAATGCATTTCAGCCAGGACCTCCTTACAGTGATATTTCATGGTCCACAGTATGCGATGGAGAATATATTTTCTTTGGGAATGCCGAATCAGAAACCCTTACGAGCTGGCAGTTCCCAGAGGACTGTTGGGGGCAGATTCTAACGCTCCAGGGGTCGCTTGCAAACCCTTGTGCACCAGGCGGACTTCTTTGGGAGCTTGAGGTCGAAGTGGATGTCTGTGACATCACGATTCCCAACGTTTTCACACCGAGGAATGCCGATACAATGAATCAAAGTTTTTACATACAAGACCTTGAAAATTATGACAATGTAATGGTAAGAATTTTTGACAGATGGGGGAACCTTGTCTATACAAATGACAATTACCAAAACACGGACCCATGGTATGGCACTAATGCCGACGGTGACGATTCAGCGGATGGCACTTATTGGTATACGATACTTTTGCCAAACGGCCTAACACATCAGGGTACCGTCTCGATTTTCAGATAGCGCAATACAATCAGATTTGGCAAAAGCACGTACCCGTTATCTCTGTTCCGATTGCGGGACCTCTACTGCTCAGTGGGTAGGAAAATGTCCTGGATGTAAAGCGTGGAACTCCCTCAAGGAGGAAACAATTACAGATTCGGGAAAACGCGCGCATAGGTATTCTACGGCCTCTCCTCAGGGAGGCGTTCTTACTCAAAAGGCGAGGCCTCTGGCTGAGGTCACCATAGAAAACATCATGCGACTTTCCTCAGGGGAAGCCGAATTAGACCGTGTTTTGGGTGGAGGTGTTGTGCCAGGTTCTTTAATCCTATTGGGAGGAGAGCCTGGAATAGGAAAGTCCACATTGATGCTTCAGGTGGCCATGATGGTCAGCGCTTCTGGTGCAAAGGTTTTATATGTCAGTGGTGAAGAGAGCCCTGAACAGGTAAGGATGAGAGCGCAGCGTATCGGCGCTGTTCCGAAGTCCTTAATGGTACTTCCAGAGACACGGGTGCCGATGGTGTTAAACGCTTTGCAAGAAGATCAGTTTTCACTTTTGGTTGTTGATTCAGTCCAAACTTTGGACCAGCCTGAGGTAGACGGCGCCCCCGGTTCAGTTTCTCAAATCAGAGAATCAGTGGCTGCAATTACGGCCTATGCAAAGTCTTTTGCGCTTCCCGTATTTCTTGTAGGCCACATTACAAAAGAGGGGTCCCTTGCGGGACCCAAAGTACTTGAGCATATGGTGGACGTCGTTCTTCAATTCGAAGGCGATCGCAATCACGCATATCGGATGCTGAGAGCCGCAAAAAACAGATTTGGGACGACGTCCGAGCTCGGTATCTATGAGATGATGGGTGATGGGTTGAAAGCGGTAGAGAATCCCAGCGAAGTGCTTTTAGGTGAAGCTGGCGAAGCATCAAGTGGATCGGCGATCTCTGTTGCATTGGAGGGTGCCCGCCCGCTGTTGGTCGAGATGCAAGCGCTTGTCAGTACGGCAGTTTACGGCACCCCTCAGCGCTCTGGAACGGGGTTTGATCTTCGCAGATTAAACATGCTACTCGCGGTACTTGAAAAGAGATGTGGTTTTAAACTTGGCTCTTTTGATGTCTTTCTTAATCTCGCAGGAGGGCTTAAAATAAGCGACCCCGCAAATGATCTTGCTGTTGTCGCAGCAATCTTGTCTTCGAGCCTGGATCTTCCCCTTGACCGTGACACTTGTTTTGCCGGAGAAGTAGGGTTAAGCGGAGAGATAAGGCCCGTAGCTAGACTAGATGAAAGGATGTCAGAAGCAGCGCGATTGGGAATGAAACGTATGCTCGTAAGCGGTCACGGCAAAAGACCTCCTACCCCAAAAGGGTTAACACTTGTGCCCATCAAACGCGTTTCAGAAATTCAGCGTGTGATTTTCTAGATCCTCTAGATCCTTTATACGCCTGCTAGAACGACAACGAACTCTCCCCGAGGTGCCTTTTCGTCAAAATGCGAAATCGCCTCCGCCACAGTTCCCCTAAATATTTCTTCGTGAAGTTTTGAGAGCTCTCTACAAAGCGCAATTTTGCGTTCAGAACTTTCGTATTTCACGAGTTCATTTAGGAGTTTTATTATTCTGTGAGGGCTTTCATATAAAACAACCGTACGCTCTTCCTCTAAAAGTGCTTGAAGTCGTTTTTGGCGCCCCTTTTTGTGAGGCAAAAACCCTTCGAATACGAACCTGTCACAAGGAAGACCAGATACGACAAGGGCTGGAACAAAAGCAGTCGCGCCTGGCAAACAACTGACATCTACCCCGGCTTCAACGCACGCCCTAACAAGTAGGAATCCGGGATCAGAAATGGCAGGTGTCCCCGCATCGGAACACAATGCGTAATTCATCCCGGACTTTATTTGTTCTACAATAGCATCTACCGCTCGGTGCTCATTGTGAAGGTGGAACGCGCGAAGCGGTCTGTCTATTGAATAATAATGAAGCAGTTTGCCCGTGGTACGCGTATCCTCAGCAAGGATTAAATCCGCAGACTTCAGAACCTCTAAGGCCCTTTCTGTCATGTCCTTTAAATTTCCTATCGGTGTAGGAACAATATCTAACCGTCCTAAATTCATGATTGAAATCTCCTTGTAATTCTCATTTTAAATCCTTCAACCGCAGACTCAATTTCGGGTTTTGTTCCCATGGTATTTATGCTCTTGTGAAATACGTCACAGGCAGCTTCAACATGACTACATGCATCAACTGAGTCGAGCATATCATTAAAATTTGTGGTATCATTGGAAAAAAGAGTCGATGTGAAATTCGCTCTATCTAAGATTGTCAACCCTTCCCCGATTGAAGAAAGTGGGAGCGACTGTAAGCTTTCTGCAATACTTTTTCGACCCCTCTTTTTCTTCGCCTTCTTCGGCGTTTCAATTGCAGTAACCTCTGCAATGGAATCGATAAGATTGGTTTGGGATTCATCCTCCTTGCTAAAGTGCACATCCTCATCCAACTTTACCATTGCCTCGAATGCCTTAAAACGCAAGATGGTGAGCCGCTCATGTAAATCTCTTGATTTAATTTGAAGACGCTCCATGCCTTCTTTTGACATGTTACCAGACTGCATATCTCTAACGCCCTGTTCAATTTGAGCCGCTAAATTTTCCAGAGGTATATGCTTGTCGTCACCCATTTTTACTTTCAGTCATTTGATGGCCAAATATACACCTCCCTTTAAATTATTTAAAAATCTTCGTCCTCAATATCGTCTAAACGCTTCGATTTCTTTTCTTTCCCCGATTTCCCTTCAGGTTTCGCATCATCTTCATCTTGATTTGAGTCAGAACCTTGAAGAGAATTTCGCAGTCGATCTAGTTCTGTTGAAATCGCCTTTTTACGGTGCGACTTATGTGCCTCCCTGTCATAACTATAAATAGGTTCTTCGAGTGTGCCGTCCATCGCAAGGAAGAAGATGCTTCCAAGGTTGTCATCTTCGATATCACCAAACTCCACCTGCCTCGAATCTCTCAGGTCTCTAAGTGCAAACCCAAGGGTATAGTCTATTTGGCCTGAAAAAGTGTGCCGGCCCTCAAGACTTACGTTCATTGCCGAAGATTGAATGTTAAAATAAGGAATCGTTGTAGAAGAAGAAACAACAATCACCGAGCTCTCAATGTGAGCGAATTCGATGTCCTTCAATCGTCCACGAAGATCTTCAGGATCTACAAGTGGGGCAATCAGCCTGTGGTCTTTTAAGTAATCCGCCACCTCACCGAAGACCTCAAAGTTTCTCAGCCTCCCATGGTTAATCTCAACATCAAGATTTGAGAGGAGTCCATCGGAGATCCAATTTCCATTTAGGTCCCACTCCAAATTAATATTTCCTGCCGCACTTACAGCACCCTGGACATGATCTGACCGCAAGGTCGTTTGCCCGAAATTGTTATATGTTTTGAATAGATCTGGGAGGGATAAATGATCTGCAGTGCCTGACAATCCAAGGATCCAACCACTGCCACCTGGTCTAAGCGAGCCCTCAACTCTGGCATTCCCCTGAAGACCTTTCCCTGTGGCGTTTCGAATAGCCAGTCGTGATGCGCCGAGATCCATTCTAGAAGTCAAAGACCGGCATTCTAGATTGTCCCAGTACAGTCTGTCTACAGCAACCTTAATCTCCACATCAGACCCTAATGGCAACAATGTGGCTTGGGTATTCACCTCGTTGTCGGGTTGGAAATTGCCCCACCATGCAAGAATGCCGTCCACAACGATGCTTTCAGCCTTGAGATTCATGGTTCCCTTTAACGCTCCCCCTTCGTGCCATTTTTCTAAGCCCATCAGTGAGCCATCTAATCCCCCGCGATTTCCATTCCAATCAAAGTCAAATGAATGTATGGTAAGATTTTCACCTTTTACTTCGGCTTCTAAGTTTCTGATTAAATAGGGCGAAGCGTTAAGTGCCCCCTCTATTTTTTGAGAGGAAATTTCTGCAAGCACATCGTATATCTTGCCAGATGAAGAGATTTTTAAACGGCCATCAATTGTCACCTCACCATTGTTGGGCAAAGCAGACATTTCTGTCGTCTGAAGTTTTGGCACCCAACTGGCGTAGGAAGATTGCGCATCAATCTTTAAAGATCCACTTAGTTTCAGTGGTGACTTCTTCAAGTCGGCGCATTCGGCTTTTGCGTTTACTGTGATGCCATTCGATGTGATTTGAATGTTAGTGACCGATAATCCGACCGATGACTTTCTGGGAGAATAGTCAAAGACGCCACTTGTTTGAATATTGCCCGTGGTATTTAATGTAAGCCCAGTTAATTTAGGAGATATGGCGAAGCTTCCCTCAGAGAGTGACCATGCAAGGTTGGCTTTTTTTGGACTTGCATTTAACGATATCGACGCTGCCCCATCATAATCCCACCCATTAAACACGTCTTTTTCAGCCCAAATGGATTTTAATTCCTCAATCTCGATGTTGTCACTTTCTATCTCAATACGCCACTCCTCATCTCCCTCAGCGTTTATCTGGGCTTTTCCTTTAAAAGCGAGATCATTGATGACGGCATCATTGATTTTTACTTCAACCTCCCCGTCTTCCCCTATTTTATATGACGTTGAGACATACCCTTCAAGTGGCAAAAGGCGATCACTGCCCTGGCCTTTTTTGATCACAAAATCCGAAAAAGAGGACTCAAAACTCCCATCTTTAACAATGGCATCAGGGATTTTACATTCGTACCTGTCTTCTTTTATTGTAGAAGCAATGACTTCTATTTCGCGAAGAATAATTTGAGAAATAGCCAAGCTCTCATCTACATCAACTTCCTTTTTCGTCACTAAAATATCGGTATTCCATGTGCCGTTTCGATGTTCTTTCAAGTGTAATACTGCCCCCTCAATAAAAAGAGCATCTATCACGGGGTCTCCAAATAAGACATCCCAAAGAGAAAACGCGACTCCCAACCGTTGGGCTTTAACAAGCGTGTCCGCAGTTTCACCAATGTGACTGACTGATCCGAGTAAAATTACATCGTATAAATCGACGGTTACTTTCGGAAATTCGCGCCAAATCGAAACCCCTACATCCCGGACACTTAATTCAGTTAACAGCTCGTTATTTACCTTTTCTAAGGCAGTAGATTTCCAGTGATTTTCGTTTAAAAGTACGGCAAGAGTTATAACGCCTACAACAATTGTGACGATGGCAAGGGCGATTAAGACGATGCGTTTATAAGACATTACCGGACGTAATCACCTATGTGTGTATGCCCTCCTTCTTTAATAAGCTTCCTAAATATTCTGTTGTTTTCTGGATTAAGCTTGTATTCACTCACCTTCTCTTGGGCGCCATCTTTCTTTTTGACAGCTTCAAATCCCTCCCCTTCGTTGGTTCGCAGTGTTTCTTCCCATATGGCGGCTTTTTCTTTGTCTGTGCCATCAAATTTATAAACATGAAGGACATCTTTTGAGCGTTTTGCAAGCAACAAGTTCCACCGTTCGGAGTTTTCGGATTTGGTACTAAGGATATGGTAACCTGCAAATTTTCGAAGCACATTTTCAGCCCCCAAAACAAGGGTTTCAGTTCCGAATGTCACATATTGGGAGTTGATCATCAAGCGTTCATCAAGTTCATCACTTTGCGCGGTAGAGGTCCATTCTCCAAGCCAGCTATCCGGGAAATGTGTTTTATCCCTGCGGTTTAAAGGCATGGGTTCTGTAAATGTGACTTCAACGCAGCCAGTAAAAAGAATGAGCGCTCCAAGTGAGATGATAAGCGTAGACTGTTTCATTTAGATGAAAGTTTAATTATAATAACAAAGCGAGCATGCCGACAACAAGGCAATAAACGGCAAACCACATCAAGTTAGCGCCTTTGACGAGTGCGACCATCCACTTACAAGCAGCGATGCCAGCTAAGAAAGCAGCCACAACCCCAACAGTATAGCCGAAAACAGGAAGGTGTGAATTATTCACAAAAGGTTCAGACACCTCTGTCAAATCTTTAATCTCAAGGAGATTCGCCCCTATGATAGGTGGCAGAGCCATCAAGAAACTGAACTTTGCGGCTTCGGCTCTTGAAATTCCTAGCAGTAAAGCTGCACCAATGGTACTGCCCGACCTGCTTATCCCAGGGAGTATCGCCATGGCTTGGGCCAGCCCGATCAGGATTACATTTCCCGATGTCAGAGGTTTTTCAAATTTTGCTTTTACTTTTTGAGAAATAGCGAGGATCACAGCTGTAATGAGAAGCATCGCCCCCACAAACTGAGTGGAAGCTATATTCTCAATGGCATCTTTCATAGACAGACCTATTACGGCTGCAGGAATAGCGCTAAGCGCAATTAACCCAACATACTTTCTTGCCCTTAGACCCTCATCTCCGTGCTTAAAAAAATGTAAGAATAAACGGGTAATGTCGGATCTGAAAACGACAATCGTGCTTAGGGCAGTTGCGCCATGGACGAGAACAGCGAAAGTGAGATCTTCTTCTGGGAGTTGCAACATAGAGGTCCCCAATGCGAGATGTCCAGAACTGGAGACAGGAAGAAATTCGGTAAGGCCTTGTAAGAGCCCCAATATGAGATAGGATAATGTCTCCCAGGCTTCACTCATGCCTTTTTGAGAATGGCATATAAAATGGTACCGTACCCAGCGAGAACGATATATGGGGCAAGTGTGATCCTTCTGAAGTTAAAAATGTCGTAACTGAAAACGTCAGGGTCGTCAGAGCCGCCTCCGCTCATAAGCAGATACCCTAAAACCAACAATGCGAGCCCTCCTCCAAGCCATTTGTAATTCGATGCAGAAAAGGCAAAATTCTTATTTACAGGTTCGGTGTTTTTTTTGCTCATGATGCAAATTTAGTTTAATGAAGCTGACCTACATCGAGACGTAGATAACGGTTTACAGCCAGAGCTGTTGATAGAACGCCTAACCCACCCCCTAAGCCAACGAGCCCCCCAGCCAGAATGCCCATTGTTGTGAGATCGAGAATGACCGCTTCAGAACCAAGTGGGCTTTTAAGTAGCGCTAATGCCGCAGTAATAAAAGCGAACGACAATAAGCCAGACGACACACCCAATATAAATCCCTGCTTGAGAAAGGGCCTGCGAATAAACCCAGGCCTGGCACCTACAAGTTGCATGTTTCGAATCAGAAAACGCCGGGCAAACACGGTTAACCTTACAGTATTATTCATGAGGGCAAGTGCAATGAATAAGCAAATAGAAGCGATTGAAATAAGCGGAACCATCAACCGATTAATCGTTCTTTCAATTTTTGCAAGCAATTGGTCTTGCCAAACGACATCGGCCACCCCTGGGATATCTTCCAGTCGCTGCACGACTTTGGATAGTTTTTCTGAGGTACTGAAATCGGCTTTTATCCGAACATCCATGGCGGGAGGCAGTGGGACGTAACCTAGAAATTCGACAAAGGATTCTCCAAGGTCTTGTTCTAGCTTTTTTGCTGCGGTTGCAGGGTCAATATACTTCGCCTCCGCGACAGATTCTTCAGTTTCTACAATTGAAAGCGCAGTGTGAAGAGATTCGGTGTCCAAATCACGCAAAAAGTACACTTGAATCCTCACTTCTTGCCGAAGCTGTTTTTCCCAACGCGAACCCAGAAACGATAAGACAGAGAGAAGCCCGATTAGAACGAGGGTCAATGTCATTCCCACAACCGTTGTAAACGTAGTGGTTGCCTGTGATGCGGGTAAACGATTGTTGTTTTTACTACGACTGGATGCCATACCCCAAAGATGCACCTTACCGCCTTTAATATTTCGATGTTTAACAAAACGTTGCTTATTCATAATAAATCTAAATAAGACGGGGTTATACAGACAAAACGACTATTTTTGCAGTATGATTACAGTTAGTGAAGGAGCCAAGACTCAAGTGTTAAAATTATTGAGTGAAGAAGGCCGCCCAACAGGCAGCTTTGTTCGTGTAGGAGTAAAGGGAGGTGGGTGTAGCGGACTTATGTATGAGATGGACTTTGACCACGAGATGAATGATGGGGATCAAAATTTTGAAGACAAAGGCGTAAAAATAGTCGTGGATAAAAAAAGTTTTCTTTACCTGGTGGGCACCGAACTACGTTACAGTGGAGGCCTGAACGGAAACGGATTTGAGTTCTACAACCCCAATGCAAATCGCACATGTGGATGTGGCGAGAGCTTTTCACTTTAAACATTAATTATATTAAAGTTCTATGGAAAGGATAGATGAAGATAAACTAATTGATGAAGTTACTGGTAAGAGCTATGAGTATGGTTTTACCACTGATATTGAATCTGAAACACTTCCTCCGGGTTTAGATGAGGGGGTTGTAAGAACAATTAGCGCAAAAAAAAATGAGCCAGAGTGGCTTTTGAATTGGCGGTTAGAAGCGTTTAAAGTTTGGTCTGAAATGAAAGAACCAGACTGGGCGCACGTGGAATATGAAAAGCCAGACTTCCAAGCCATAAGCTACTACTCTGCGCCGAAGCAGAAGAAAGAACTTGCCTCTTTAGATGAAGTAGATCCAGAGCTTTTAAAGACGATGGAGAAGCTAGGGATAAGTCTAGAAGAACAAAAGAGACTCAGTGGGGTTGCAGTAGATTTTGTGATGGACAGCGTTTCTGTCGCGACCTCTTTCAAAGAGAAACTTGGCGAGATGGGCGTGATTTTTTGTTCTCTCGGAGAAGCAATTCAGGAGCATCCGGAATTGGTGCGCAAACACTTGGGCACGGTTGTTCCCCAGAGAGACAATTACTACGCAGCATTGAATTCGGCGGTATTCACGGACGGTTCTTTTTGTTATATCCC